>NZ_NFHK01000010.1:0-80246 GCF_002161315.1 Faecalibacterium sp. An77 | reverse complement strand
ACGAGCGAATCCAAACGAAAGCAGGAGTGGCTCCGCTAACGCTCCGCCACTCCTGCTGAATCCTAATATCCTACACTTGGGGCTTTTTTGTACTGTCCACACAATTTGGACCGGTTCAGTACCGCTGACGGTACAGTCTGGACTTTTCTTTGTGTCTGGATGGGGTTCAGATATCCTTGGTGGCCACAATGTCCACGCCGGTGCCGCACACGTTGGCCAGGACGACCTGCCCGATGCGGACCGGGGCGGTCAGCTCCACCGCATCCAGGGCGGCCACCACGGCAAAAACCATGTCTTTGGGCACCGGGCCGCTGGTCTTGACCGGGCAGCGGGGCCGGCTGCCGCCGGTGCATTTGACGGTGGAGGTCACCATCCGGGTGGGATGGATCAGCTCGGCCCGGCCATAGGCTTCGCCACGGGGGCAGCGGTTGCCGATGACGGTATAGCCGTTTTCGTCGTCCACCTTCAGGTGGCAGCCCTGAGGGCAGGTAATGCAGATCAGTTCTTTCATGTCAGTTTACCTCCCGGATGGATACCGTCAGGGTGGGGCCGGCCTTGTCCAGCAGGGCCCGCGGCAGGGTGATGTGTTCCATCTCGCCGGGGGCCAGATGCTCCCGCTTGAAGCGGGCGATGGGAACATCGCCGCTGGTGACCAGGATTTCCGAATCCTTGCAGATGCGGTTGACCCGGAAGAACAGCCCGCAGCTCTTGTCCACCCGCTGGGGCCGGATGTGCTGGGGAACGGTGTAGGTGACGCCGGGGCCGTTCTGGATCTCGATGACCCGGCTTTCGGGTTTGGCGTCCTCCATCAAGTAGGCGGCTGCGGCCGCGCCGGCCCGCTGGCTCTCGGCGGTGACGTAGTCCACCAGATCGTGGACATGGCAGACGTTGCCGCAGGCAAAGACACCCGGCATGGAGGTCTCCATGTTTTCATAGACCACCGCGCCCCGGGTGCGGGGATCCAGGGCGATGCCGGCCTGCTGGGTCAGCTCGTTTTCGGGCAGCAGGCCCACCGACAACAGCAGGGTGTCGCAGTCAAAGATCATCTCGGTGCCGGGGATGGGCTTGCGGTCGGGGCCCACCTGGCTGACCACCACCTGTTCCACCCGGTCTTTGCCCCGGATGTCGGTGACGGTGTGGGAGAGGTACAGGGGGATGTCAAAGTCCTGCAGGCACTGGACAATGTTCCGGTTCAGGCCGCCCGAATAGGGCATCACCTCCACGCAGGCCAGCACTTTGGCTCCTTCCAGGGTCATCCGGCGGGCCATAATCAGGCCGATGTCGCCGCTGCCCAGAATCACCACCCGCTTGCCCGGCAGGTAGCCTTCCACGTTGACATAGCGCTGGGCCGCCCCGGCGGTGAATACGCCGGCGGGCCGGGTGCCCGGGATGGAGATGGCGCCCCGGGTCCGTTCCCGGCAGCCCATGGCCAGCACGATGGCCCGGGCCTGTTCCACCCGGTAGCCGGTGGTTTTGCCCACCATGTGGACCTCCCGCTGGGGGGTGATGTCCAGCACCATGGTGTCCAGACGCACCTCCACTCCGGTCTGGGACAGCAGGTCCACAAACCGGGCGGCGTACTCGGGGCCGGTGAGCTCCTCTTTGAAATACTGCAGGCCGAAGCCGCTGTGAATGCACTGGTTCAGAATGCCGCCCAGCTCCTGGTCCCGCTCCACAATCAGGATGCTGCGCAGGCCCTTGTCCCAGGCGGAACGGGCGGCCGCCAGCCCGGCGGGGCCGCCGCCAATGACAATCAGATCATACATGAGCGCTGCCTCCCTTCGTCTCGCCCCAGAGCAGCCAGGTGCCCTTTTTGTCCTGCTGGATGTCTTCCGGATTCAGATGGAGTTCCCGGGCCAGGATTTCCACCACCCGGGGCCCGCAGAAGCCGCCCTGACAGCGGCCCATGCCGGCGTTGACCCGCCGCTTGACGGCGTCCACCGAGCGGGGCGGAATGGGCCCGTGGAGGGCCTCCAGGATTTCGCCCTCGGTTACCGTCTCGCAGCGGCAGATCACCCGGCCAAAGGCGGGTTCTTTGGCCACCAGGTCCGCCCGCTGGGCGGGGGACAGTTCCTTGAAGCGGGTGCGGTGCCGCTCACAGACAAAGTCGGGCCGGAGCTCCAGTGCGAGGCCGGCGTCGTTCAGCAGCTGGACCAGATATTCCGCGATGGCCGGCGCCGCCGAGAGGCCCGGCGAACAGATGCCGGCGGCGTCCACAAAGCCGTCCTTTTCCTGCAAAATAAAGTCGTGAATTTCGGTATTGGCCCGGACCCCCGCAAAGTTGCGGATGCACTGCCCAAAGGCAATGGACGGCACCGATTTCAGGGCGGTGGTGCGGACAAAGTCCAGCCCGGCGGCGGTGGTGGCGGTGTCGTCGCCCTCCACCGGGGCGGCGTTGGGACCCACAATCAGGTTGCCGTGGACGGTGGGGCTCACCAGAACGCCCTTGCCGTTCCGGTTGGGGCACTGGAAGATGGTGTGGGAAACCCGGCTGCCTTCGGCCTTGTCCAGCAGATAATATTCGCCCCGGCTGGGCCGGATGGTGAATGCATGGGGCGCGGCCATGTCGTGGACGGCGTCGGCATACACGCCGGCGGCGTTCACCAGATAACGGGCGGAGAAATCCCCCCGGCTGGTGTGGACCAGCCAGCCGCCGCCGGTTTTCTCGATGCCGGTGACCTCGGTTTCCAGATGAAGACGGGCCCCGTTGCGGACGGCGGTTTCCGCCAGGGCCAGACAGTATTCCCAGGGGGAACAGATGGCAGCGGTGGGAGCGTAGAGGGCGGCCTGCACCTGGTCCGACAGCTGGGGGTCCATGCTGCGGGCCTGGTCCCCGGTGAGGATTTCCAGGCCGGGCACGCCGTTGGCGTCGCCCCGGGCCTTGAGGGTGTCCAGGGTGGCGCACTCCTCCGGGGTAAAGGCCAGCACAAACGAGCCGCAGGCCCGATAGGGGACGTCCAGCTTTTGGCACAGCTCCCTGGCCAGAGCCACGCCACGCACGTTGAGCCGGGCCATCAGGGTGCCGGGCAGGGGGTCGTAGCCGGCGTGGAGAATGGCGGAATTGGCCTTGGTGGTGCCGTTGGCCACGTCGTTTTCCTTCTCCAGAATGCCCACCCGGACCTGGTATTTGGAGAGCTCAAAGGCAGCGGCAGCGCCCACAATGCCGCAGCCGATGATGAGTACATCGTACATAAGCAAAACCTCGATTTCTGTCTTTGGCGGCTGGATAAAGACAAAAAAGCGCAGGACACCCCATAGAAAATGGTTTGCCTTGCGCTTCTCAATCTCTCACACAAATCTAGCATTTGGAATATTCACATTTGTATTTTTACAATAGCACACAAAACCCAAAAATTCAATGGCCCGGCCGGGTCAAAATGGAAAATTATACCTCTTGCACAAAAAGACCGGGCAGTCTTTGTGCGGGCCGCCCCGGCGGGGGCGGGACGGCCGGCCCAGGGCGGGGAAAGGATATGGTTTTTGAAGCTTTTACTTGTCTTTTCTGCGGTTTTGTGCAAAAATAATGAAAAGGGAGGCTATATGGATTGGGTCGTCACAGACCGGAACCACCCGGGCGTCCGCTTGTGGACGCCGGCGGCGCCGGCCGGACGGGGCAGCCTGTACCCGACGAGGAGTGAACAGAGATGAAACACCATAAGATTCCCAAAATTTCCAATCGCATCATCAGTTTTCTGGTGCTGTTCTTTGTGGCCCTGCTGCTGGTTCTGAGCATTGTGCTGGTGCGGATCAAACTGCTGCAGAACGCCCAGGATCTGGGCATGGCCCTGACCGAGAGCTACGCTCTGGAGGAAGAAGTCAACATCACCAACCTGCAGCGGATCGCCCAGCTGGCCAGCCAGTATGTGGAGGAGATCAACGCCGGGGGCGGCACCGGCCAGGAGATCCAGAGCTGGCTCCAGGGCTATTTTGTCAAGATGACCGATATTCTGGGGGAGAACGTAGTGGACCCCTATGCCGTCATCAACGGGGAGATCATCGGGGCCAACCCGTGGTCAGGGGATGACGACTACGACTTTGGCTCCACCGAATGGTATACCAAGGCCATCGAGGCCCGGGGCGAAGTGGTGTGCAGCGAGGTCTATACCGACGCCATCACCGGCAAGCTGGTGATGACCATTTCCAAGGCGCTGGAGACGCCGGGGGATGTGATGGCGATGGATGTCTACATCGAAAATCCCACCCTCCACAATTCGGCGCTGGCCATGCCGGAGGAATATTCCTATTACCTCTGCACCGGGGACGGCGAGCTGATTTATGCCAAGACCCCCTGGCAGCGGGACCAGAGCCATGACCGGGAAAATGCCCGGTATCTGCTGGAAGGCATCCAAAACGGCTCGCTGCTGAAATACGACGCCACCTTTACCGACTATGTGGGGGACGAGCGGGGCACCTATTTCCATCAGATGAGCAACGGCTGGGTGGTCATTATGACCATCCCCTTCAACCTGATTCTGCTGGGCGAGGAGAACGTGTTCATCTACGTCATCGCCTTCATTGCGGCGGTGATGTTTGTCCTGCTGGGAGCGCTGACCATCCGGGATACCATCCAGGATTACCGGATGAAAAAGGCGGATGACACCATCCATATGCTGGGGGATTCCTTCTATGCCATCTTCCGGGTGAACTTTGAAAAAGAGAGCTATGAGGCCATCAAGCTCAAGGAGGAAGAGGGCGCGACCCTGCCCCAGCGGGGCAGCTACAGCGAGCTGATGGAGTACATCCGCAAGTTTGTCAAGTTCAGCACCTATCAGGAGTTTGAGCAGAGCTTTTCCCTGGCCGAAATCCAGCGCCGGGTGGACAAGGGCATCGCCGACTACGGCGGCGACTATCAGCGCCGGTTCGGGGATACCTACCGCTGGGTGAATATCCGCACCCTGTACGACAGGAACATTGCAAAGGATGAGGTCACCCTCTGCTTCCGGGATGTGGACGCCGAACGCCGCCAGCAGATGCAGCACATGATCCTGCTGCAGGACGCCCTGGAGGCGGCCCGCAAGAGCACCAAGGCCAAGTCCAACTTCTTCAACAGCATGTCCCACGATATGCGCACCCCCCTGAACGCCATCATCGGCTACTGCGGCCTGGCCCAAAAGAGCCAGGAAAGTGGCGACAACGCCAAAGTGCAGGATTATATCCGCAAGATTGATTTTGCGGGCAATCAGCTGCTGACCCTCATCAACGACATTTTGGAGTTGTCCCGGATGGAGGCCGGCAAGGACAACCTGCAGCAGGCCGAGTTTGACCTGAAGGAACAGCTGGAAAACAACGCCGAGATCTTCCACGACCAGGCCCATGCGGCGGGGAAAACCTTTACCTACAGCCTGGACCTGACCGACACCCGGGTGGTGGGCGACAGCAAAAAGATCTCCCAGGTCATCAACAACCTGCTGTCCAACGCCATCAAGTACAGCAACCCCGGCGACAGCATCCGGCTGGAAGCGCGGCAGTTTGATTTCCAGCAGCACAGCAAATATCAGTTTGTGGTGCAGGATACCGGCATCGGCATGAGCCCCAGCTTTTTGGAGCATCTGTTTGAGCCCTACAGCCGGGAGACGGCGTTTACGGTCCATCCCACCGTAGGCACCGGCCTGGGCATGCCCATCGTCAAGAGCCTGGTCCAGCAGATGAGCGGCGAAATCTCGGTGGAGAGCGCCCTGGGCCAGGGCAGCAAATTCACCGTCACCCTCCCGCTGGAGGCGGTCAAGACCCAGCCCGGCGGCCCGGCGGCTGCGGTCCGGCCCCAGAGGGAACAGCCCTTTGACTGGTCGGGCTGGAAAGTTCTGCTGGCGGAGGACAACGAGCTGAATATGGAGATTGCCACCGAGATCCTGACCATGTGCGGGGCTGAGGTCCTGTCCGCCTCCAATGGCGCAGAGGCGGTCCGCCTCTTCTCGGCGGCGGCGCCCTACTCCATCGGCGTTATCCTGATGGATATGCAGATGCCGGAGATGGACGGCTGCGAGGCCGCCCGGATCATCCGGTCCATGAACCGGCCCGATGCCCAGTGGGTGCCTATCATTGCCGTGACGGCCAACGCTTTTGCGGAGGACATTGACCGCACCACCAAGGCCGGCATGAACGGCCACGTCTCCAAGCCCATCGACTTCCACCTGCTGGGCCAGGTGCTGCAGAAGGCGATCCAGGAGCGGGACGGCGATGCGCCGGCGTCCAAAGGGTGAGAATCGCCAGGAAAAACAAAAAATAATCCGGGGCCCGGGGGCGGCGGCAAAACCCCTGAGGCCCCGACGGCCAGCGCTCTGAAGAACGGAAGAAAGAGCCCGAGGTGAGCCGGGGAAAGGTTTGCGCCGGGCTTTTTCGTTTGGAGCGAGCAAGGGAGGTGGAGGATTTGAAAACCAAGGAATTGCTGGGAATTCTGAGCAGCCAGCCCATCATTGCGTCGGTGAAGAACGACGAGGAACTGGAGCAGGCGCTCCAAAGCGACGTGGGGGTGATCTTCCTGCTGTATGGGACCATTCTCAGCGTGGGAGAGCTGACCCAGCGGGTGCATCAGAGCGGCAAGCAGGTGTTTGTGCACCTGGATATGGTGGAGGGCCTGGCCCCCAAGGAGGTGGCGGCGGACTTCATCGCCCGAACCACCGCGGCGGACGGGGTGATCTCCACCAAGGCCCAGCTGACCCGGCGGGCCAGAGGGCTGGGCCTGGTGGCCATCCAGCGGTTTTTCCTGCTGGATTCCAAGGCCATGAGCAGCATGGAACAGTTCAGCCCGGGGGCGGCCGACGTGGTGGAGGTGCTGCCCGGACTGATGCCCAAGGCCATCCATCGGGTGGCCCAGAGTATCCGGCGGCCGGTGATTGCCGGCGGCCTGATACAGGATAAGGAGGACGTCATCACCGCGCTGTCGGCCGGAGCGGTGGCGGTGTCCACCACCAATCCCCAGGTCTGGGCCATGTAAATTCCCGCAAAAGAAGCCGCTGCCCGGTGGGGCGGCGGCTTTTTGACGGGAAGTTCCGGCGGGCAGGGGACCGGGTTTCGGTTTAAAAGAGAGGCGGAAATGCGACCTGATTTTGCTTGACGCAGTGAAAAAACCGTGCTACACTCACTCTCGGGAATGGACGAGCGAACAAAAATTGCTGCGAAACCTCGTGAAAGGAGTGTAAAACGTATGCAGACCTATGTGATTTTCACCGATTCCACCGGCGACCTGACCCCGGCCCTGATTGAGCAGGCGGGGTTGCAGGTGCTGCCCATGACCTTCCATCTGGATGGGCAGGATTACCGGAATTACCCCGACGGACGGGAGATCAGCTCCCACGCCTTCTATGACAAACTGCGGGCAGGCAGCACCTGCACCACCAGCCAGGTTTCCCTGGCCGAATATGAAGAAGCCTTTACCCCGGTGCTGGAACAGGGACTGGACATTTTGTATCTGTCCTTTTCCAGCGGCCTGTCCGGCACCTATCAGGCCAGCTGCGTGGCCTCGGAGATGCTGCAGGAGCGGTTCCCGGGCCGCCAGATTGTCAGCATAGACTCCCTCCAGGCCAGCATGGGCGAGGGCCTGTTTGTCTACCTGGTGGGCCGCCGGCGGCTGGAAGGTGCCAGCTTGGACGAGGCGGTGGACTATGCCCGGGCGCTGGCCCCCAGAGTCTGTGCCTGGTTCACGGTGGATGACCTGATGTTCCTCAAGCGGGGCGGCCGCCTGTCCGGCGCTGCCGCCGTGGCCGGCACTCTGCTGGGCATCAAGCCGGTGCTGCATGTGGACGACGAGGGCCACCTGATCGCCATGGAAAAGGTCCGCGGCCGCCGCGCCAGCCTGGACGCTCTGGTCAAGCACTTCCAGGCCACCGCCGATGACATCGCCGGCGGCACCGTCTTTATCAGCCACGGCGACTGCCCGGAGGACTGCCGGTACGTGATGGACAAGCTCCAGGCTCTGGGCGTCACCGACCTGCATCAGGGCGATATCGGCCCGGTCATCGGCGCCCACAGCGGCCCCGGCACCGTCGCCCTGTTCTGGGTGGGCGGCCCCCGCTGAGGGAAAATCAGTCAAAATCAATTGCCCTGGCGGGTTGTCTTTCTTGGAGAGAGGCAGCCCGCCTTTTTTGCCGGAAAATATGGACATAAAAACCGGGCCGCCGCGCCCGTTGCCCTTGGCGCGGCGGCCCGTAAACCGGAGATATTCGGTTTAAACCGACTGTTTCACAATGCTGTTTCCTGACAGGGAAGTGTGTTAAAGAAAAGGGTTAAGCCTGGGGAACCATGCGGATCAGGGCAGTGCCGTTGTCCATATAGACGTCGAAGTGAGCCCAGTCATCTCCGCTCCAGGCACTGCTGGTGGAGACGTCCAGTTTGGTCTCGGAACCATCGGCGTTGACCAGATACAGGTCGTAGCCCTCGATGCTGGAGCTGGGCATCATCACGTTGGCGGAGACATTGGTCAGGGCGGTGTATCCGGAGCTCAGGCAGGAGACGGTCATAATCCGCTCACCGTTGTCCAGAGTGCCCTGGTAGATCTTCAGGCCGCTGAAGTTGGCGGTGGCGTTGCTGACCTTGGACAGAGTGCTGACGCCGTTGACGTCGCCGCACTCGCCGCAGATGGTGTAGGTCTGGGTGGCGCCATAGGGGCTGCTGAAGCGGACCACCATCTCGGCCCGCTGGGTGCCCTCGCAGGAGTTGGTCTGATGATACAGGACGTTGGCGGTGTAGGCGCTGGTGCCGGCAGCAAAGCTGGAGACGGCGCCGCCCACCAGGATGCAGGCAGACAGGCTGAGCATGGCAAGGGTTTTCATCATGGTTTTCATACGTTTTCTCACCTTTCTCCCCGTTAAGGGGTTCGTTTTCAGTGCGTGTGTGGATGTGTGGGACGGATTGTAAGGGCGGAACGCTTGTGCGGCCGCATCACCACCTTTCCGGTATGCAGGTTTTTACGCCGCCTCGTTCCCGGATGTGTTCACTCACAGGATACCACGTTGTGTTTGAGCCAGGATTGATATAACCTGGACTTTTCCTTGAGTTTTGTGCGGAGGAGGTGTCAGTCCTTCTGGACTGCCACCAGAACGCGGATCTTGTTGCCGGCGGTGCAGCCAAAGTTGTCGTACCAGCCGATCAGATAGTAGTCCTCGGTGTTGATTTGGGACAGGGTGGTGGGGAAGTACTGACCTTTGTACCAGAGGTAGACCTGCATATCGTCAGCGGTCTTATAGCGGGTATCGCCGCTCTTGACCGAGGCCGCGCCCAATTGATCCACCATCACCGGCATCAGCTGGACCATGGATTTGACGGTGCCGCTGGCGCTCTTGCCCACGGCGATGCCGCCGGCAATCACCGGATATTTCACCGAGGTCTGCAGGGTGGTGTTTTCGCCGTCAATGTAGCAGACGTAGTTGGCGCCCTTGCCCAGGTAGCCCAGAACGCTGCTGAGGACGCCGCTGGTGTTGTCCGAAGCCACATTCAGCAGGTAGCTGATGATGCTGCTGGGGCTGCTGGTGAGGCTCTCCCACAGGATGCTGACGATGCTGCCGTCGATGATGCTGTAGAGAATCTCGCTGGTGCTGGGCAGGACGTTGTCGGCCAGGCTGCTGAGGCTGTCGGTGGTGGTTGTGGTGTCGGAGCTGTCGTCCACAATGTTCACCAGGTTGCGCACGTCGTCCAGAACGCCGTAGGTCCACAGGTCGCCGGTGACGTCGTCCAGAATCAGGCGGTCGATCTCGCCCTGTTCGTTGGTGGTGTAGTAGCGGACGTCGTCACCCTTCAGCGTGACCCCCGCTAGTCGGCTGGGACGAATCGTCCCAGCTACACCCTCCGCCGTCGTATCCAGAATTTCCACGTTGTCGGCCAGGGTCATATTGCCCAGAGCCGTGGCTGTGTCGTTGAAGGTGCCGCTGGTGGATTTCTCGTCGATGCTTTCGACGCTCTCGCCGTTTTCGTCCACCGTGATCTGGACCAGCCAGCCGGCGGGAAAGTTGAGGTCTTTATCCACGTTGACGGTGCGGGTGACGCCGTCGCTGCAGGCGACGGTGACGCTCTGGAGCACGTCGGCTCCATTGTTCTCGACCAGGCTCCGGGAGGAGGTCTGGACCACGCCGTAGAAGACCTGGTCGGCCTGCTCGCCGGTCAGAACCCGGACCACTTCGTCGTCCATGCCCAGCAGCAGGGTGACCACCTGGCCCACGCCGCCGCCGTTGAGGGAGGAGAGAACCGAGGCGGCCGACGAGGTGCCGATGGTGTACTCGGTGCCGGCCACCGTCACGGTGGTGGGTGCGCTGGCCGAGGGGCCTACGGCGGTGATCCGGCCGGCGGCCTTCTTGGTGTAGATCCAGACGGTCTGGGTGTTCTCGTTGTAGTAGTAGACGTCGTACTGGTTCAGCTGGGCGGAGGCGGAGACCTCCTCGTTGCGGTAGATGGCGGTGGGGGTGAAGGGCAGCTGGGTGCCCTCAGCGGCCACAAAGGGGCCCTTCAGATTGCCCATCAGGATGGACGAGACATCCACCCGGCCGTCGGTGATGGTGATGCCCAGGGTGTCGGCGTAGAGCTGGCCGTCGGCGTTCTGGACGGTGAGGGCATTGTAGAGCAGCTGGGCGCCCTGTTCCACCGTGAGGATCTCGCCCTGGGTGCAGGGCAGGTCGTCCCGCAGGCCCAGCTCGTTGGCTTTATTCAACTGGGCGGTGGGAAAGGTGCCGCTCAGGGTAGTCACATCATAGCCCAGCAGGTTGAGGACAGCGGCGCAGGCCTCCTCCAGGGTGACGGTGTTGTCGGGGCGGAAGCTGCTGTCAGTGTAGCCGCTCATCCATCCCTGCTGGACTGCGATGCGGATATAGGGAGCCAGCGCGTCGCTGCCATTCACATCCGAGAACAGGGTGCCTGTCGTACCCTGGGACGTGACACTCTCCCGGTAGGGAGAGAAGGCCACCAGCAGCTGCGCCAGCTGACCGCGGGTTAAAGAGGTTTCGGGGTTGGCGGCCTGGTCGGAGGTCAGGCCGCCCAGGATCAGGGCGGTCTGAACCGCCGTGTTGTAGCCGCTGGCCGAGGCGGGGATCACCAGCATGGTACATGCGAGGCAGACCGCCAGCAGCAGCGAGCAAAGTCGTTTTCTCATCTTCTGTATTTCCTCCCTGTTCTCAGTCATAGCGCAGAGCTTCGATGGGATTGAGCCGCGCTGCGCGCTTGGCGGGCAGATAGCCAAACAGGATGCCGATGCCCACCGAAACGCCAAAGGCGATGACCACCGAGCTGGGCGATGGGCTGACGGTCAGTTCCATGTCGGTCAGGATCATGGGCAGCACCTGGTTGGCTGCCGCCGAGACCAGATACCCCAGGACAATGCCGATGAGGCCGCCCAGCGCCGAGGTGGTGGCTGCTTCGATGACGAACAGCGCCAGCACCGAGCGCTCCTTGGCGCCCAGGGCCTTGCGGATGCCGATTTCGCGGGTCCGCTCGGTGACCGAGACCATCATGATGTTCATGATGCCGATGCCGCCCACCAGCAGCGAGATGGCTGCAATGGCGGTCAGAATGGTGATGACCATGTTGACCATCGAGGTCATGGTGTCCAGCATTTCGCTCATGCTGGTGACAAAAAAGCCTTCGTCCGAGTTGAGCAGCTTGGTCAGGGCGGCTTCAAACACCGCCACGCCCTCTGCGGCCTGGTTCTCATCCACCAGGGTGACTATATAGGAGTTGGCCGAGGTGCTCTTGATGATCCGCAGGGCGGTGGTATAGGGGATAAAGACGCAGTCGTCGTCGCTGCCCTCCTGGGAGGTGGGGTCTGAGACCTGGGCCTCCAGGACGCCCACGATGGTGAACTTTTCGGGGCCCACCTTGAGGGTTTGGCCGATGCCGTTGCCGCCGTAGGCCACCCGGTTGAGGTAGTCGCCGATGACGCAGACCTTTTTGTTGTCCACCAGGTCCACATACTGGATGCCGCGCCCTTCGGCGATGGTGTAGTTGGAGATGCCCAGATAGGTCTCACTGACGCCGCTGACGCTGGTTTCACCGTAGGTGTCGGTGTCGATCTTGACCGAGCCGTCCAGGCTGACCACCGGGGAAATGTCCTCGAACAGGTCGGGATTTTCCTCCACAATGTTGTAAACGTCCTCGATGGACACCATGCGGGAGCCGTAGCCCATGATGTTGACGGTCAGGGTGTTGGTGCCCATGGAGGAGAAGCTGTCTTTCATGCTGGCGGTCATGCCATTGCCTAGACCCACAATGACGATCACGGCCAGAATGCCGATGATGATGCCCAGCATGGTCAGCAGGGTGCGGAACTTGTTGCTCCAGATGTTTTTCAGCGCCTGGCGGAAGGTCTCATAGATCATGGGGTGCCCTCCTGTTCCAGCGCGTAATTGGGATGGACCACCGCGTCGGGGGAATGGGCGTCGCCGTCGTAGACGATGCGGCCGTCCTCCAGCCGGATGATCCGCTCAGCCTGCACCGCGATGGAGTTGTCGTGGGTGATCAGGACCACCGTGTTGCCCTGGCGGTGCAGTTCCTGCAGCATCCCCAGCACTTCCCGGCCGGTGTGGCTGTCCAGCGCGCCGGTGGGCTCGTCGGCCAGAATCACCGCCGGGTCGCCGGCCAGGGCCCGGGCGATGGAGGCGCGCTGCTGCTGGCCGCCGGACAGCTGGCTGGGCTTGTTGTGGAGCTTTTTGCCCAGCCCCACCTGTTCCAGGGCGGCTTTGGCCCGGCGGTGCCGCTCCGAGGTGGAAACGCCGGCGTAGATCAGGGGGACTTCCACGTTTTCCATCAGATCCAGCTTGGGCAGAAGGTTGTATTGCTGGAAGATGAAGCCCAGCATTTCGTTGCGGATTTCGGCCAGTTCGTTGGTGCCCATGCTGCCCACATCCCGGCCGTTCAGCTTGTAGGTGCCCTCGGTGGGAACGTCCAGACAGCCGATGATGTTCATGCAGGTGGATTTGCCCGAGCCGGACTGGCCTACGATGGCTACAAACTCTCCCTTGTTGATCTGCATCGAGATATGATCGGCGGCCTTCACCAGGGTATCGCTCATCTGGTAGTACTTGCAGACCGAATCAAACTCAATCAGTGCGCTCATCGCATCCCACCTCCCGGTGCGCCTCCGCTGGGCATACCGCCTCCACTGGGCATGCCGCCCATGCCGCCGGGCATCATCATGCCGTCGCTGACGGTGGAGGAGATGGTGGCGGCGGTGGCGTCATAGGCCACCGTGTCGCCTTCCTGGAGGCCGCTGGTGATGGCGATGTAGTTGTCATCGCTGACGCCGGTCTCCACCTTGACGTAGACATAGCCGTCGGGGGCGGTCATGCCGTCCGCTGCGTTGGCTGCACTGGGGGAGTCCTCGGTCACCAGGACGTAGCCGCCCCGGACCACTACGGCATTGGGGATGGACAGGGCGTCGTCGGCGCTGTCCACAACGATCTGGGCGGTGGCGTTCATGCCGGGCATCAGCTCGCCGTAGTCGTCGATCCGGATGGTGACGGGGTAGGTGGTGGTGCCGCCGGTGGTGGTGCCTGCCGAGGAGACATTGGTCACCACGCCGTCAAAGGTTTTATCCGAGATGGCGTCGGCGACGATGGTCACCTCCTGGCCCTCCTGAATCGAGAGGATCTCCAGTTCGTCCACGTTGAGGACCAGTTCCAGATAGCTCAGATCGTGGATGATGCAGAGGGTCTCGCTGGTGGAGGTATCGGTGCCGATGGTCTCGCCGGCCTGGATGTTCTTCTGAATGATGGTGCCGCTGATGGGAGCGGTGATGGTGTAGTCATCCAGGGTGTTTTCGGCGTCGTCCAGGGACAGCTGGGCGCTGCGCAGGTTGTCGGATGCACTCTCCACCTGGCGGGTCAGGCTGTCGCTGGTCAGCTGAAGGATGGCGGTGTTGGGGCTGACCGAGTCGCCCTCCTGCACGCAGAGGGCGGCCACCGTGCCGCTGGATGATGCGGTGAGGGTCTGGGATTTCTGATAGGTGAAGCGGGCCGAACCCAGGGCGCTGACCCCGTTCACCGAGGCGGTGGCGGCCTGGGACGAAGTCAGGCTGCCGCTGGTGTTGGGCACCGAGATGACCACCGAGCGGACCAGCATGCTGCCGGTGCTGGCGGTGTCCTCGCCCGAGACCGAGCGGACGGTGCCGGTGATGGTCTCATAGGTGCCGTCCAGGGTGACGGTGGCGCTCTGGCCCACCGAGAACCCGGCGGCGTCGGCGGCGGGGAAGCTGAGGGTCAGCAGCAGGGAGGAGTTATCCCGAATGGTGGCGATCTCCTGCCCGGCCGAGACGGCGTCTCCCGGGGCCACGTCGATGGAAATGACGGTGCCGCCGATGTCGGTGCGGACGTATTGGGCGTTGACGGCGTCGTCGTAATCCCGCTGGGCCTGGTCCACCGAGAGCTCGGCTTTCTCCACGTTGTTGATGGCGTCGGAGCTGTCGATGGTGTAGAGGATGGTGCCCTTCTCCACCATGTCGCCCTCTTCAAAGTCGGATGTCAGCACGTCGCCCCGGACCAGGGACCGGACCTCGTAGGTTTCGGCGGCCTCGATGGTGCCGGACTCACTGAATACGTTGACAATGCTCCGAAGCTCCGGCTCCACCTCGATGTACTCCACACCGGCGGAGGCCGGCTGCGCCATCACCTTGGGGATGAGGATCGCAGCGCCTGCGGCGGCCACACAGACCACAGCGGCGGTGGGTTTCCAGTGGCGCTTGAAAAAGGACGTAAGGCCTTTTCCGCCCGGAGCAGCCGGGCGCAGCGCGGTGGAGTCCTCCGGTTGTTTTTTCCTGAACATGATATGTGATGCCCCTCCTTTTGGGTTTGCCAGCGGCGTGCCGGGCCCGGGACCGTGGGTCCTGTATCCGACGCCGGTCGGAATGGTCCGGCAGCCAGGCTCCTCTGGACAGTTTGAAGTATACAGGACGAATCTTAGGAATCGCCGTAAAAAAACCTTAAGACGCCTTAAGGAGGGTGAAGTTTTTATGAACCCGGGACACAAAAAGCGGCGCAGCAGGCGGGTTTATCCCATCTGCTGCGCCGCTTTAGGGCGCTGGATTCAGGAATTGACAGGGAACAGGAGGGTGATGCAGAACCGGCGGCCGTCGCTTTCGGCGCGGCTGTCGGCGTGCATTTTCTCCATCATGGTCTGGATGCTGACAAGGCCTACCTTGGTGCTTTCCACCGAATCGGTGTCGGACAAGGTGACATTGGCGAACGCCAGCCCGGCGTCGTCCTCTTCCCGCACAAAGGTGACCGACACCGGATAGGCCGGGTCGGCGTATTTAAGGATGTTGGAGGTGATGTTGTCCAGAATCCGCCGGATGTAGGGTTCGTAGACGGTCAGGGACAAATCCTCGCTGCCCAGATCCAAAGTACAGATAAAGCCGTGCTGCTGCAGCTGGTCCACCATTTCGGCCAGGGGGCCCTCGAAAATCTGGGACAGGCTGGCGGGCTGGTCCAGCATCACCGGGCTGTCCCGGGTGACCAGAGCGTACTCGAACAGGTTGTCCGACAGGTGTTTGATCTGGCGGGCCTTGCGGTCGATTTTGGCCAGATAATCCTGCAGCTGCTGCTCGTCCTGGTATTTGTGACACCGAACGATTTCGGTGTAGAGCAGCAGGGTGGTCAGAGGGGTGCGCAGGTCGTGGGACATCTGGGTGATGAGGTTTTTGACCTTGGCGGAAGTCTCGGCCTCCTGCTGATGCTGGCGGCGGAGGGTCAGGCGCATGGAGTCCAGACAGGAGGCCAGGGTGGTGAGCTCGTCGCTGCCCTGGATCGTGATGCTGTGATCCAGATCCCCGCCCTCCATGGCCTGGATTTCGTCGCTCAAGAGACATATGTACCGCACAATCCGGCGGCAGCCCAGCAAAAAGACGGCCAGGAACAGCCCCAGACAGAAGATCAGGAGGACGGTGGTCCCCAGAAGCTCATAGGTGCGGATGGTGTTGCAGTAGAGCAGGGCCTCAAAGTCCCCGTCGGCAAAATGGATGGTGGCATAGGGCTGCCAGTCGTAGAAGGGGACCCGCTGGTCCTGTTCGCCCTTGATTTCCCGTCCTGGGGCAAAGGAGCTGTAGACCAGGACGTGGTCCCGGTACAGCTCCAGCAGGGTCAGGTTGTGCTTCTGGACCCAGTCGGTGATGGGCCGGACGTCCTTGCTGGACAGGTTTTCCTCGGTGACAAAGGTCTGAAACTCATCCAGCTGGCGGGCAGTCTCCCGCTGGATGAAATTGGTCTGGTCCACATAGGCGGTCAGAGCAAACCGGAAGGCCAGCCGGCTGGTGGCAAACAGCAGCAGAGAGCCCAGCCCGGCAAACACCAGCAGCCGGATGAACTGGGCTGTAATTCCGTCCCGCTTATTCATGGTCGTCCTCTCCGCCGTTGGCGAAATGATAGCCCTTGCCCCAGACGGTACAGATGCGGCGGGGAGACTGGGGGTCCTCCTCGATCTTGGTCCGCAGGTTGCGGATGTGGACCATGACGGTGCCGTTGGACACATAGTAATAGGGTTCGTTCCACACCAGCTCGTAGAGGGTCTGGACCGGGAAAATCCGCTGGGGGTTCTGCATTAGAAGCCGCAGGATTTTGTATTCGGTCTCGGTGAGGTTGACCTCCCGGCCGTCCACCCAGACCCGGTTGCAGTCCAGCTCCAGCTGGACCCCGTGGGCGCACAGCCGCTTGGCCTGCATCTGCGCCCCGCGGATGCCTTATCCCCGCAGAGGCATGATGTCCTCCGGCGCGGCGGACAGACAGGCGGGGGCCAGGGGCTGGCCGTCGGTGAGGGTGATTTTGGAGATCTTCCACCACAGACGGGTTTCGCCGTCGGGGGCGGTGCAGATGAGGTTCCAGTCGAAGGGATTCTCACTGGTGGAGGTGACCTTCACCGGCAGGGCGTTGCAGGCATCCGGCGGGCAGGGGGTAAAGTTGTGGGCCCGCACACCGACGGCGTTGCAGTCAGGGGGCACCGGCTGGGCCAGGCGCAGATCGACGCCCCAGCCGGTCAGGCGGACGGTGTGGCCGTCCACCGGGGTGCAGGGCAGAATGTTCTTGCAGCCGGTGAGCCGGGCGGCGGTGACGCTCTGCGGGTCGGCAAAGACCTCCTTGGTGGGGCCGGCCCGCAGCACCTGGCCGTCGTCCATGACGATCATCTCCCGGCACAGACGGTAGGCCTCGTCCCGGTTGTGGGTGACCAGCAGGGTGGTGCCTGCGAAGGAGGACAGCAGGCTGCCCACTTCGCTCTCCACCTCTTCCCGCAGGTAGCTGTCCAGGGCGCTGAAAGGCTCGTCCAGCATCAGGATGCGGGGACGGCCCACCAGGATGCGGGCCAGGGCGGTGCGCTGCTGCTGGCCGCCGGACAGCTGGGACGGACGGTGCCGGGCCACCTCTTCCAGACGCATGGCCCGCAGCATATCCCGGCAGCGGGCCCGGCGGGCGGCGGGGTCTTTTTCGGCCTGCAGGCCGCAGAGGATGTTCTGTTCCACCGTCATGTTGGGGAACAGGGCATAGTTCTGGAACAGCAGCCCCACGCCCCGCTGCTGGGGCGGCAGGTCGATGCCTTTTTCGCTGTCAAACAGCACCCGGCCATCCAGCACAATGCGGCCCCGGTCGGGCTTGACGATGCCGGCGATGCAGCGGAGGGTCATGCTTTTGCCGCAGCCCGAGGCCCCCAGGATCGCCGTGGCGGTGTTTCCGGCGGTGAACCGGGACCGGAGGGTGAAGCCGTCAAAGGCTTTTTCAATGTTGACTTCCAGGCTCATGCGCGGACACCTGCTTTCTGTTTGCGTTCCAGCAGGTTCACCGCCAGCAGCACCACCGCCGAGATGGCGATGTCCACCAGGACCCACTGCATGGCGCCTGCCTCATCGTTGGTGCGCCAGAGCTGGTACACCGTGGTGGCGATGGTGGCAGTCTTGCCGGGGGTGTAGCCGGCAATCATGCTGGTGGCGCCGTATTCTCCCAGAGCCCGGGCAAAGGCCAGCACGGTGCCGGCCAGAATTCCCTGGCGGCAATAGGGCATCCGCACCCGCCAGAAAATCCAGGTGTTGGACAGGCCCAGGGTCTGGGCCGACCAGGCCAGGGTCTCGTCAAAGCTCTCAAACGCGCCCCGGGCGGTGCGGTACATCAGGGGAAAGGCCACCACAATGGAGGCGAAGATGGCGCTGTACCAGTTCATCACCAGCTTGATGCCGAAGTGCTCCGCAAAAAAGATGCCCAGCGGCCGCTTGGCTCCCAGCAAAAGCAGCAGGAAATAGCCCACCACGGTGGGCGGCAGCACCATGGGCAGGGTCAGCACCACATCCAGCACACCCTTGAGGGTGCGGGGGAGTTTGGCTATGTAATAGGCGGCAAAAATGCCCAGAAAGAACACCGCCGCGCAGCTGATGAGGGCAATGCGCAGGCTGTTCCAGAGAGGATACCAGTCCATAGTTGATCCCTTTAAACAAAGCCGCCCTCTCCCCCGAACGGAGACAGAGAGGGCGGGATGACAGAATGTTCTGTATCGGTGGATTTACAGTGCGGTGAAGCCTACGCTCTCAAAGACGGCGCCGGCGTCCTCAGTCCGCAGGTAGTCCAGGAAGGCCTGGGCTGCATCGGCATGGGGAGCGGCCTTCATCACGGCGGCAGGATAGATGATCTGGCCGCACATCTCCTTGGTGGCCTCGTCCACCGGGGTGATGCCGGCGCTGTAGGCGTCGGTGCAGTACACCACGCCGGCGTCCACGCTGGCCTCGATGACCTGGGTGGTGACCTCCTTGACGTTGGAACCGTAGGTAATGACGCCGGCAGCGGCCAGAGCCTCCTCGTCCAGGCCGTAGTAGGCCAGAATCTTCTGGGTATACTGGCCCACAGGCACGTCGCTGTTGCCCATGCAGAACAGGATATCCTGGGCTTCCAGGTGCTCGGCCAGGGCGTCAAAGCTGTCGATGCCCTTGTCGCTGCCCTCCGGCACGCAGAGAACCACCTTGTTCTCCAGCAGATCCACACGGCTGTCGCTGTCCACGCAGTCCAGGCCCTCGGTGTTCACCTCGGCGGAAGCGGCGCTGTCCAGCTGGTCCATCTGCTTCTGGCCGGCGGAGATGAACAGGTCGCAGTCGGCGCCCTCCTGAATCTGGGTTTTGAGGGTGCCGGAGGAATCAAAGTTGAAGCTGAAGGTCACGCCGGGGTTCTCCACCGAATAGGCCTCGCCGATGGCGGTGAGGGTCTCGGTGAGGGAGGCGGCGGCAAAGACGATCAGCTCCACCGGCTCGGCTGCGGCAGCCGAAGAAGCCGGTGCGGCCGAGGAGGCCGCAGAAGCGGCAGAAGAGGCGGTGCTGCTGGAAGAAGAACTTCCGCAGGCGGTCAGCACAGCGGAAGCGCCGGCCAGACCGGCGGCATACAGGAAACTGCGGCGGGAGATCCGATTGTTTTTCATACATTTTCTCCTTTAAAGGTGTGATGGGTTGCATTCCCTCTATGTTCGCGCTCTGGCCGGAAAAGCACAGGACGGGAAACCTTATTTGCGGGCGCACTCGCCGTCCAGGCCGGCGGCAATCCGCACGCCGTGCTCCAGACTGGGCAGGATGTACTCCAGGTTTTCCTTCACCGCCTTGGGGCTGCCGGGCAGGTTGACGATGAGGGTCTTGCCCCGCAGGACGCTGGCGCCGCGGCTCAGCATGCCGCGGGGGGTGATGGACAGGCTGTGGTACCGCATGGCCTCAGCAATGCCGGGGGCGTTGCGGTCGGCCACGGCGCAGGTGGCCTCGGGGGTGATATCCCGGGGAGAGAAGCCGGTGCCGCCGGTGGTCAGGATCAGGTTGACCTGGCGGCCGTCGGCCAGACGGATCAGCTGGGCCTTCAGGGGCTTCATCTCGTCGGGCAGGATCATGGTCTCCTCCACCACATAGCCGGCGGCGGTGAGCATCTCCACAATCAGGGGACCGCTCTTGTCCTCCCTCTCGCCGCGGCTGCCCTTGTCCGACAGGGTGATGACGGCGGCCCGCAGGGGCGGATTGTCCAGGGCGGGCAGCATGGTCACCTCGTCCCCCACATGAATCTCGCCGCCCTGCAGCACCCGGGCAAACACGCCCTCCCGGGGCATGATGCACTCGCCGGTCTTCTGCTTGATGACGCAGTCGTTGTGGCACTCCTTGCCGATCTGGGTCATTTCCAGCACCACGTCGCCGATGGCGAACCGGCTGGTGACCGGCAGGCTGCGGAAATCAAAGCCCTCGATGACCAGGTTCTCGCCGAAAGCGCCGTAGTCCACCCAGATCTTCTGGCGGAAGGCCTCGATTTTCTCGGCGCTCAGCAGACTGACCTGGCGGTGCCAGCTGCCGCCGTGGGCGTCTCCCACGATGCCCCATTCAGGGGTGAGGGTGGCGCTGGGCACTTCGGTCTTGACGGTGCCCCGCTGGGGGCTGGTGCAGATAGCCAGTAACTTTCCCATGATCCTTTATCCTCCAATTCGATACATCCCGCGGGTGGCGGGGATGGCTTTGCTGTCAAAGTGATGTTCCAGGGGTTTGTTCCAGATGGTGTTCCGGATGGCCTGCAGCAGGGCTGCGTCGTCGGCGCCGCTGCGCAGCAGGGCCCGCAGGTCGCATCCCGCCTCGCTGGCGAGGCAGGGCCTCAGAAAACCCTGGCTGGTCAGCCGCACCCGATTGCACTGGCCGCAGAATTTGCCATGTACGGCGGCAATCAGGCCGATGCTGCCCTTCCAGCCGGGGGCGGTGTAGTAGACGGCGGGGCCGTCTCCCAGCGCGTGGCTCTCGGCCTCGGGCAGGGGAGCCAGGCCGGGCCAGCGGCGTTCAAACCGGGCCAGAAGCTCAGGCCCCGAGATGCAGGGCATGGCCGCCCCAAAGCCGATGGGCATCATCTCGATGAACCGCACCTGCAGGGGCCGGTCGATGGCCAGGGCGGCCAGGTCTTCCAGCTCACCCTCGTTGACCCCCACCTGGGGCACGCAGTTCAGCTTGACCGGCAGGGGGCTTTCCAGGGCGGCCTGGAGGCCCTTCTGGACGGCGGCGAACTCGTCCCGGGCGGTGATGCGGGCAAACACCTGGGGGGACAGGGTGTCCAGGCTGATGTTCACGCTGTCCAGCCCGGCCTCCAAAAGGGCCGGCAGCTGCTGGGCCAGCAGGATGCCGTTGGTGGTCATGGTCACCTTGCGGATGCCGGGGATGGCCTTGAGGCCGGCCACCAGCTGGTCCACCCCTTTGCGGACCAGAGGCTCGCCGCCGGTGACCCGGACGGTATCCACCCCGCAGGCGGCAAACAGGGCCGCCAGGCGCAGGAACTCCTCATAGGTCAGGATGTCTTCCCGCTCCAGCTTCTCCACCCCGTCCGGCATGCAGTAGCGGCACCGCAGGTTGCACAGGTCGGTGACCGAGAGGCGCAGGTAGTGGATGTCCCGCTGTGTTGCATCAAACATAGCCGCCCTCCGCCCGGATGTACAGGCCGCTCTTGCCGCCGCTCTTTTTCTCCAGATGGATTTCGCCCAGCTCCATCCCCTTGTCCACGGCCTTGCACATGTCGTAGATGGTGAGCAAGGCGGTGGAAACGCCGGTGAGGGCTTCCATCTCCACGCCGGTGACACCGCTGGTTTTGACGGTGCACAGGGCCTCCACCGCCTGCCGCTCGGGCAGGAGATTGAACTCGATGGACACCTTGGTCAGGGGCAGGGGATGACACAGGGGGATCAGTTCGCTGGTGCGCTTGGTGGCCATGATGCCCGCAATGCGGGCCACACCCAGCACATCGCCTTTTTTCACCGTGCCGTTCTGGACGGCGGCGAAGGCCTCGGCGTTCATGGTGATGACGCCGTGGGCGGTGGCCTCCCGGGCGGTGACCGGCTTTTCGCTCACGTCCACCATCACGGCGTTGCCGGCGGCATCAAAATGGGTCAGGTTGTTTTCGTTCATGAATGAATACTCTTTCTCTATCTCAGAACGTTTCAACGTCCGTGGTCTCTTTTGTGGAAAACCGGCTCAGCAGTGGCCGAAGCCGCAGTTGGGCCAGGTGCAGTTGGCGCAGCCCAGGCACAGGCCGCCCTCGCCCAGACGGGCGATGTCCTCGGCGGTGATGGGATCATCCGCCAGCAGACGGGGCAGCAGCAGATCGAAGATAGTCCGCTTGGCGTACATGACGCAGCCGGGCAGGCCGCACACCGGCACGCCGTCCAGATAGCTCACCAGGAACATGGCGCCCGGCAGCACCGGCGCGCCGTAGGTGATGATCTCAGCGCCGGTGTTCTTGATGGCCAGGGGGGTCCGGTCGTCGGGGTCCACGCTCATGCCGCCGGTGGTGAAGATCAGCTCACAGCCGGCCTCTTTGGCCTCCAGGATGGCGGCGGTGATGCCGGCGGGGTCGTCGTCGCAGACCTTGTGGAACAGCATCTCGCAGCCGTATTCCGCCAGCTTGCCCACCAGAATGGGGGTGAACTTGTCCTCGATGCGGCCCTTGAAGACCTCGCTGCCGGTGGTAATCACGCCGAACTTCTTGGCCTGGAAGGGCAGCACGTTGAGGATGGGCTCGTCGCCGGCAGCCTGCTGCATGGCGTCCATCTTTTCCTGCTCGATCACCAGAGGGATAATCCGGGTGCCGGCCAGCTTCTGGCCCTTTTTCACCGGCAGGTCCCCGTGGATGGTGGCAATCATCATCTGGGGGGTGCGGTTCACCGCCAGCAGAGCCTCCCGGCGGATCTTCAGCAGGCCGTCACAGTCGGCAATCAGCTCGATCTTGCCCTCTTTGGGCTCGGTGCCGTGGATGTTCTTGCCGGCAGCCGCCTTGTACAGCAGGGCCGCGGCCTCGTCCTCGTGGAGGATGCCGGGGGTCTTCTCCCAGACATACAGGTTCTCCTTGCCGATGCTCAGCAGCACCGGAATGTCCTCGGGCTGGACGATGTGGCCCTTGCGGAAGCGGGCTCCCTTGAACTCGCCGGGGATAATCTGGGTAATATCGTGGCAGAGCACCTGGCCTGCCGCGTCAACAGTGCGGATCAGTTTCATAATTTCACGTTCTCCTTACAGGGCCGGCATCTGGGCGCAGATCCAGTCGGCCAGGGCTTCTGTCTCCTCCAGGCCAAAGTCTGCGCCGGGAATGTCGCCCACAATCGCCAGCGGGTGGAACGAAACGGGCGTCTCGGACACCGCCTTGCGCACCACTTCGATCTTGGGCCAGCCGCTGGACTTGAAGCCCTCCAGCAGCACCAGGTCGTAGCCGTGGCGCTCAAACAGGGCCAGCAGGTCCTGTTCGGTCAGGCGGAAGGTCTCGGTCAGCAGGTAGCGCTGGCTGGAATACACCGCCACGCCGTCGGCGCCGGCCTCCCGCAGGCGGAAGCTGTCGGTGCCGGGGACGTCGGGGGTAAAGTCATGGCCGTCGTGCTTGATGACGCCCACCTTCAGGCCCCGGCGGCGCAGCAGGGGCAGAAGCTTTTCCAGCAGGGTGGTTTTGCCGCTGTTGTGGACGCCGCTGACCGCCAGCACGGCGGGCTGTTTCAAGGTCAGTTCGGCGGCAAGGGCCTGTTTTTCTTCACTGTACAAAGGAAAGCACCTCCACCGTTTCGCCCGGCTCCACCGGGCCGCTGCCCGCAGGCAGCTCCACAAGACAGTTGCAGCCGATCATGGCGGACAGGCTGCCCGAGGAGTGTACTTCGGCGTTGCCCTCCCCGGGGATGGCCACCTCGCCGCCCAGGGCCCGGGCCCGCAGGAAGCGGGTGCCCTTGCTGGCCTTGGAAAAGCCGGTGGTCAGGGTGCGGCGGGTGCGGGGGAGGATGCAGTCCTCCTCCCGGCGGCCGGCGGCCCGCAGCAGGGCGGGCAGGGCGTACTGTTCCAGCGTTGCCGCCGCCGCAAAGGGGTTGCCCGACAGACAGAACACCAGTTTTCCCTCCAACCGGGCTGCCAGCATGGGGCTGCCGGGTTTCTGGGCCACCCCGGCAAAGAGAATTTCAGCGTGCAGGGTTTCCAGCACCTGGGGCAGATAATCCTTCTGCCCCACCGAGACGCCGCCGCTGGTGATGACTGCATCGCAGCGGGTCAGCATCTCCTCCATCTGCCGGGCGATCTGGTCCGGGTCGTCCGAGCAGTGGCGGCGCTCCACGGCAAAACCCATCTGGCCCAGACGGGCGGCGTTCTGGATGCCGTTGGCGTCGTAAATTTTGCCGGGGGCCCAGGGCTCGCCCGGGGCCAGCAGTTCGCTGCCGGTGGCCAGCACGCCTACCCGGAAGGTCCGGCGGACCGGCACTTCGGCATAGCCCTGGCCCGCCAGCACGCCCAGATGGGCCGGGGTGAGGGCCGTTCCCTCCGGGGCAATCACAGCCCCGACGGCAATATCCTCCCCGCGGAATACCACGTTCTGGTTGGGTTTGAGGGCGGCGTAAATCTGGACGGTCTCCTCGCCGCCGTCGGTCAGTTCCTGCATCAGGATGCAGTCGGCCCCCTCGGGCAGGGGGGCGCCGGTCATGATGCGGGCCGCGCAGCCGGCAGGCAGGGCCGCGGCGGGGGCATCACCGGCGTAGAGCTTCATCACCACCGGCAGAGAAACCGGATTTTCCCGGCAGGCCCCGGCTGTGTCGGCGCTGTGCAGAGCGTAGCCGTCCAGGGGGCTGCGGTGGAAGGGAGGCTGGTCCATCCGGGCGCACAGGTCCCGGGCCGCGATCCGGCCGCAGGCTGCGTCCAGGGGAACAAGTTCCGCCTCGGGCCGGGTCAGGGCTGCCGCCGCGTCCAGGACGCAGCGCAGGGCCTCGGCGGGAGCGCAAAAAGGCTGTTTCATGAAAAAATCCTCCAAAAGGCCCGGGCGGGGCCTGCTCTGCTATGGCTCAGAGGGCCCGGCCCGGGGATATTCTGTTCAAAGGCAGGTGAAAAAAAGCGGAGACGTTTTGATTTTGAAAACCAAAACGCCTCCGCAGAATATCCGCACAATGCCCGGCAAAACAGCAGTTTGCAGCCTGCCACGCCGGTGAAGCCCCCGCCGCTGGCGGCTGCCCTTGCAGTGGCAGCGGTCCTGCGGTCAGCACAGGCTCTTGTGTGGGATGGGAGGAGTTCTTTTTTTCAAATTGCAGCGTTTCTTCTGCGGGAAGGCGGCGGGGTTTCCCCCTCCACCCTTGAATGCCGGCCCGGGGTGCCGGACCCTTGGCATTGCGGCGCGGCGTCCTGCTCCCTTCGGGGTTTAGACGCCTTTGCTCAAAGAAGCTCTTGTACCCGTATTCAGTTGTGAAAAGAGATTAGTCGCAGTAATCGTCCACGTCGCTGATGGCCTTGGCATAGCGGCGGGTGAGATACTTGGTAGAGAAAAGGAACCGCTCGTTCTGGTTGTTGGTCAGCTCCTCGATGTCGGCGTATTCCGGACGGGCCTGCATGGCCTGCCAGGTCTGCTCGACCTCCTCCTGAGACAGGTTGTAGGGCGAGCGGCGGAAATACCGCATCGGGGTGGCGCTGGGATAGATGCGGGCGTTGAACCGCACCATCTCGGACACCATGGTGCACAGATCCTTGTCCTCGATGAGCTGGGCAATCATGGCGTAATTGTCGCTCATGTTGGCGTTGGAGTAGTAGTAGATGTCCTTGGCGCCCTGGCGGGACACAATGTCCTGGCACTGGGGGTCCTCCGGCATCTGAGCCAGCAGCTCGTCGGCGTTTTCCACCTCGCTCACCAGCAGAGCATGGGGCGTGACCAGCGCGGAGGCGGAGCGGGAGCGGATATAGCCCGCCAGCTCCTGCGCGGGGGTCAGCTGGGGCAGCTCAGGGGCGGTGACGGTGGGCTGGTCCGCAAAGGGGTCGTTGGTTGCCTCCGGGGCAGCTGCCAGGAAATCCAGCAGGTCCTGCCCGGCCGGATTCTCCGCGGCGGCTTCCGGGGTGGATGCGGCCGCAGCATCGGATGCGGCGGCCTGCTTTGCAGCAAGGGCCGCGGTCTCCTTTTCCACGGCGGCGATCACGTCCTCGCCCGTCTTGGCGGCGCTGCCATCAAACACACTTCCGGTCTCCTTCAGGCGGCGGGCGGTCTCGCTGGCGGCGTCCATGTCAAAAACCTCCGATTTGGGCTTTTTCTTGGCTGCCATCTCAGCCTTCTGCAGGTCCAGAATGACCTGCTCCGGGTCCGAGCCGTCCACCGTGGTGGTGTAACCGGGTTTACGTCTGCCAAACAGCATGATTGGTTCCTCTCGTTTCTGAAGTATGGATTATTCTGCGGTGGTCTCGGCAGCAGCGGTGCTCTGGCTGTAGATGCCGCGGGCCTCCAGATCGTCGGCCATGTCGGACAGGCCGAACTTCTCCAGGGTCTCACGGGTGGGAACACCGGTGTTCAGATCCCAGCCGTAGTGGGTGTAGAACATGTCGATGGCCTTCTTCATGTCATCGCGGTCCAGCTTGGTGGTGCCTTCCTCAAAGGCCTTGAAATCAGGCTCCTTGTCGAAGACCCAGTCGCAGATGGCGTCGTGCTCCTGGCGCAGGTTGGCGCTGCCGCAGTTCAGCTGGAAGCTGATGGCGGTCATGGCGCGCAGCATCTGGGTGATCTTCTCGCCGGTCTCCTGCAGGCTGGCCTGGGTGTAGGTCTCGCCGGTGACGGCGGTCATGAAATCGGCCTGCAGATCCAGGTCGCCCTTGTAGTTGCGCTCCTTGGAGGGAGACTGGGTCATGGGCCACATCCAGTTGCACAGGGTGGCGGAGTCGTGGAAGTTCTTGTCGTTGACGCAGTAGGCGGCCAGCTTGACCTTGTTCTCGTTGATCGGAGTGTAGGCCTTGGCGCGGTCGTAGCAGCCCTCGCCGAAGAAGTCTTCCATGACCTTCTTGGTCACCTCGAAGGGTGCGCCCGAACCGGTCTCGCAGACGATCTCGTGGACCATGCAGTCACGGTTGTAAACCAGGTTGTACAGCATGCCGACCTGCCATGCCTCAGCAGGGCCGTGGTGGTTGGGATAGCCGTTGTACATCAGGTTGGAGTTGGTGGTGCCGTCGTCGCGGTCCAGCCAGCTCTTGGGCAGGCCGAACTTCTCCATCATGGCCAGGGTGCCCTTGGCGATGACGGACAGGTCGCCCTCGCCGTAAGCCATGCGGCGGATCAGCTCAACCTCCCAGCGGGGATCGCCGGCCTTGCACCACTCCCAGGGCAGGGAATCGTACTCTTCGGCGCTGACGTACTTGAGAGCCTCCTCGCGGGGCAGGTTCAGGAACCACTGCAGGTCGCGGTTCAGGTTGCCGTAGTTGTCCCAGACGCCCATGTCGTCCACAGCGTGAGCCCAGGCCAAGTTGATGACCAGCTTGGCGTCGCCCTCGTACTTGAAGTCGTGCAGGCCGTAGGGGTAGACGCGGTCACCGTACAGGACGGGCATGCAGGTGTTGGAGTTGTGGGTGGGCAGATCGTAATCGGCCAGGGGATCGATGTCGTACTCGGTGTAGCAGCGGATGGGGCAGGAAGAGCAGCCGCCGTTCTTGACGGTGTACTCAGCAGCCGGAGCGCCGAAGTCGAAGTAGCCCTTGAAGCAGCGCAGAGCGATCTTGTTGATGTCGTTGTAGGGCTGCTCTCCGGTGTCGATGGGGCCGCCGGGGGCCTTCTTCCACATACGGCCGGGAGCGCCGGACCAGCGGTTCTTGCCGGAGGTAGCGCTGTACTCAGCCCAGCTCTGGGGCTGTGCGGGAACGTTGTGGTTGTTGTTGCCGCCGATCAGGTTGCCCAGCATGTAGTTGGACAGCTCCAGAACCTTCTGGGGATCGGCAACCTTGACGCTGCCGGTGCCGCGGACGGCGATGCCCTTCAGCTTCTTGTTGCCCATGGCGGCGCCCAGGCCGGCGCCGGCGGAGTTGCCGAAGCTGGTGTTCATGGTGGAGTAGTCCACCAGGTGCTCACCGGCGGGGCCGATGGAAGCAGACTCGAACTCGCGGCCGGTCTGCTCGATCAGCCACTTGTTGGAAGCAAAGGTGCCCTTGCCCCAGATAGCGGATGCGTCCTCCAGAGAGACCTGGTCGTCCTCAATGCGCAGGTAGACGGGGGTGGAGGAGATACCGGTGATGACGATTCCGTCGTAGCCGGCATACTTCAGCATGGGGCCGATGTGGCCGCCGATGTGGCCGTCGATGATGGACTTGCCCTTGGACCAGGTGGAACGGAAGGTGACGTTCATGCGGCCGGAGCAGGGCACGCCGGAACCGGTCAGGGGGCCCACACCGAAGATGATGGGGGTCTTCTCATCGTACGGATCCAGATCCATGGGAGCCTCATCGTACATGATGCGGTAGCCCATGCCCATGCCGCCGATATATTCATGGTATTTGGTGTCGTCCTCGGTGGTGATCTCACCGGTGGTCAGGTTGACGCGCAGGATTTTACCTGCCCAGCCATAAGTTTCAGCCATTGTAGTTCCTCCTTACAGTTCCATGTAAGCAGCCTGTGCTGCGCTGGTGACGGCATCCCAGTCCACGATGGACAGAGCGCCGGACGGGCAGCCAGCCACGCAGGCACCGCAGGCGATGCACTTGGACGACTTGCCGGTCTCCGGGTTGACGGTGGGCATGTGCCAGGGGCAGGCGTCATGGCAGGCGCCGCAGCCGATGCACTTGTCGGTATCCACCACGCGGATACCCTGGGCATTGGTGGTGATAGCCTTCTCGGGGCAGGCGTTGCCGCAGGCGGGATCTTCACACTGGCGGCAGGTGTCGGGGAAGTAGACCCAGCAGTTCTCGTCGCCCGACAGCAGGCCGTTGCCGGCGCCGTCCAGGTTCAGGCGGCGCTGGATCTTGACGCGGCTGATGTAAGAGGAGCACACGCCGTCGTTGGACAGGGTGCAGTTGATCTCGCAGCGCTGGCAGCCGGTGCACAGGTCTGCATTGACCACCAGCAGGCCCTGGGGCAGAGCCCAGGTGGCCACGGCGCCGCTGTCCACCTGCTCCTGAGAGCAGCCGAAGAGGGACAGCATGGATGCAGAGAGGGTGAGCCCTGCAAGGCTCTTGCCCGAGATCTTCATGAACTGGCGGCGGGTCATGTCAGCCGTCAGAAAATCAATTTTTGCCATAGCTTCTATTCCTCCGTTGAGGTCACTCTGCGCAGAGCACCTCGGTCACATAGAAATACGAATTGTTGACGATGTCCGTTACCGCCGCAGAGGTAATGGTGGCGCCGGACAGAGCGTCCACCTCGGTGAGGTTGGCGCCCACCGCGCCGGACTCGGTCTGGGTCGTGGTCAGACCAGCCTGAGCCATGCGGTAAGCGGCCTGCTGCTCGGGGGTCTGATCGGCGAAGGGCACTGCCTGCTCCTGGCCGTCCATGGCACTCTTGCTCAGGCCGGCGGTGTACAGGTTGCGCCGTGCCACAGCCTCGGGGCTGGAGTCCAGCGGCGGAGCCAGTTCATCGCTCAGGGGCTGGCCGTTCATGGCCGAGAGGGTCAGACCGGCTGCATACATCTTGCGGGTGGCCTCTGCTTCCGCGGAAGTATCCGACACATTCCACTGGGTGGGGTCGAAGTCCTCGGCGGCAGGAGCTTCCTCCGACGCTGCGCCGGCAGCGGCATAGACTGCACCGGTGGCCGGATCGGTCACGGTGTAGGTTTTGCCTGCCAGCGTGAAGGGAGCCACGCCCTCATACTGGGACGTAAACTCCGGGTTGACGCACTGGCCGCCCAGGGTGTCGGTCTCTCCCTGAGAGAGAATCTCCACCTTGGAAACATTGCCCTCCGCGTCCATGGTCACGGCAGCCTGCACATCGCTCTGGAAGCCTTTTTTGGTACCCTCCACGCGGTAGCTGCCATCGTCGAGCTGGTACACTGCGCTGATGCCGTAGGCGGCTGCATCCGCCTCAGACACCGGCAGCAGAGTACCTGCAACCGTGGTGCGTGCGTTCTGCAAGGAGATCAGACCGACCGCCATTGCAATGGTCGCAACGCCCATGGCCGCATAGCCCGGCAGTCGTTTGCGCCACAGCGGAGCCGGGGCAAACGGGTTGGTTGCCTGCTTCATGCTATCACCTACCTGTTTTTGTCTGCATAGGGGAAAGATCCCTCCATGAAAATGACCGCTCGGCCTGCTGCAACAAGCGGAACGGTCTCTTTACTGGTATTCTATCATGGGCCTGAAAAGTAAGTCAACGCAAACTGTTAAATTTTTCCCATTTTGTAGCCATCCTTTTACATTTTATGACACAGAGCGCGGGTGCTTCCTGGCGCACAGGAGCTGCAGGCCGTATTTCCCCGCCAAATCCAGGGAGGAAAGGGTGGGCATGCTCTTGCTGACCAGGGCTCCGGCCCCGGCCCGGATGGCTTTTCGCACCATGTCTTCCGGCACACGGCCGCTGGTGTACAGGATGCACTCGGCCAGCGGCACGCCGTCCAGCAGGGCACAGCCCACCGCCTTGTCCAGGGCGTTGTGGCGGCCGATGTCCTCGCACTGGTAGAGAATCTGCCCGCGGCGCATAATCAGACAGCTGTGAACCGACCGGGTGGCCTGGTACAGAGGCAGCCCGGCGCTCATGGCGGCGGTCAGGGTGTCCACCCATTCGGGTTCCAGGGCCAGGGAAGGGGAGGGGCGCGGAGGATGCAGTTCCGCCGGCCGGGCCAGAGGCAGGTTGTCGGTGCTGCTGGCCACCTCCTGGACGGCGGCCCGGGGTGCCGCCAGCGGGTGGGTCAGCTCCACCTCGATTCGGGACCCGTCGGCACAGACCGAAATCCGGTCCGCCTCTCCGGCCGATGCGATCCAGCCCTCGGTCAGCAGACGGCCCAGCGCCATCTGGGGCAGCAGTGCCGGGGTGCACACCACCCGAAAGGCAGGCTGTCCGTTGACCAGGATGGAGGCCGCGTGTTCACAGGCCAGCACCGCCGGGGTGCCGTCCGGCAGCCGGGCCGGGCCGCAGCCGGGCCGGGACCCAAAGGCATCATAGATCTGCATAGGCCTTATTCTCCTATATAGGTAAAGCGGGGCTGCACCTTGCCGTCCCGGTCCACCTGCTCGCACCACATGGAGGCCGGACGCACCCACAGGCCGCCCTCCCCGTACAGGGGGCGGTAGACCACCATTTCTTCTTCGGTCTCGCTGTGGCGGGCCATCCCGATCACCTGGTATTCGTTTCCCTTGAAATGGCGGTAACGCCCGGGCCGGACATCGTACTGAAAAGGCTTCATAGTCATTCTCCTGTTTTGTGTGATTCTCCTGGCTGTGCGCCGATCAAAAATCGTATCCTTCGGGTATTATACCATGTTTTCCAGCCGACCGCAAAACAGGGGAGAGCCTGCTGCCCTGCAAAACAAAAAGCGGGCGCCCTGTCAGGACGCCCGCCGACTGCCGGATAAAACAAAAGACGATCTCATTTCTGAGATCGTCTTGGTGCGGATAAGAGGACTTGAACCTCCACCGAGTTGCCCCGATTAGAACCTGAATCTAACGCGTCTGCCAATTCCGCCATATCCGCATATTTTGTTTTGTTTGTGTTGTCCGGTCGCCCGGAACGTTTGCTATTATAGCGCAAAAGGCGGCGGTTGTCAACAGGCTTTTTCAAATTTTTCTGACAAATTTTCGGGCGGATTTTGCTGCATTCTGCGCGCTGCAAATATGGTACAATAAAATCCATCTTATCGCATCAAAGGAGAAGCATGGAATGAATGTTGTGATTTTTGCAGCGGGCGCGCTGCTGATGCTGGTGATGGGCCTGCGGGCCACCAAAAGCCGCCGTGCGCTGGTAACCAGAGGGGAGAAGGTCCAGGCCCAGGTGGCCGGCACCATCCAGACCCGGGAGGGGGTATCCCTGGCGCTGGAGTTTACCACGCCGGCGGGCAATACCCGCCGTCTGCCCTACCCCATGCCCCGCAAGGCCAAGGGCTTTTCCCAGGGCAGCCAGGTGACCCTCTACTATGACCCCGACCACCCCGAAAAGGTCTATGTGGAGGGGGACAAGGCGGTGCTGGGCGCCGAGGCGATTTATTATGTGCTGGCGGCGCTGCTGCTGTTGCTGGGCTTTGTGCTGATGGGAATGTAAGGGGGAGAACGCAATGCTTTTGGAACATCTCTATCAGGGCGAGCCGGGGGCCTGGAAGATCACTTTCCGGGCCGATGCAGAGGAATTGGGCCGGGCCCTGGCGGCCCAGCAGGCCGCCCACCCCGAACAGTCCAAAGAGGACCAGCTGGCCGAGGCGGTCAACGCGGCGATTCTTGCGCCGGATGGCTTTTCTCCGGTCTGGGCCCAGGCAGTGGCCCAGGCGGATCTGGTGCCGGTGACCGACCCGGACTTCAGCCTGCTGGCGGTCAACGAGGCAGAGGGATTCCGGGCGGAGGCGGAGTTTTTCGCCCTGCCGCTCCTGACTCTGGGCCGGTATACCGGTTTTGTCCAGGCCATTGAGCCCCGGCCCATCCGCCGGCTGACTCTGGAGCTGGAAATCAACCAGCGCCACGGCGCCGAGGACCGGGCCGCCGACGAGGCCGGCAAAGCCGCCCTGCGCCAGCGGGTGACGGCGGAGATTTACGCCAGGCGGTGCCAGCAGGCCCGGCTTTTGGCCGAGCGGAAACTGGTGTCCCAGCTGGGCGACCAGGTCACCGGCCCCCTGCCCAAACAGCTGGTAGCGGGGAATTACTTTGCCGAACAGCGCCGCTTCAACCTGAGTCTGCAGGCCCAGCGGGTCAACTTTGACCAGTACCTGCAGGTCCGGGGCCAGACGGTGGAGGAATTCCGGGCCGAGCTCCACGCCGAGGCCGAGCGGAACCTCCGCAGCCGTCTGGGCCTGCTGATGGTGGCGGACAGGGAGGGCTTCTGGCCCACCCAGGATGAGGTCCAGACGCAGCTGGAAGCCTGGGACCCCCGCCGGGACGGGGAAAAGACCTTCCCCGCCAACGACGCCCGGAAGGTCCGCCAGAAGCTGGCCGCCCAGCGGGCCGCCGCCTACATTGTGGCCCACTCCACCCTGCTGGACCCTCCGGCAGAACCCACCGTGGTGGACACCCTGTAAAAATGACCAGAAAAAACGCCCCTGCTTCCCGAAAGGGAGGCAGGGGTGTTTTGGCAGGAAGGCCCATGAAATGGGCCGGGGAATGGCAATTTACCAGCGGGAGCCCATGTCGGTGAAGGCCATCAGGATGCAGTCAATCCCGAAGGCGATGAGCAGGAACGCCACCAGATACCCCACCGTAAACAGGGCCAGGAAGGGCTGGAACAGCATCATAAAGCCCAGAATCAGCCCCAGGATGTTTACAATCAGGGAGAAATAGTAGTAGAAGGAGCCGCCCAGCAGCCGGATGATGCCCACATGGGTCAAGCGGCTGATGCAGTGGGTGATGAACCACAGGGGGAACAGGAGGGAGACAATGCCCTCCGCGATGCCGGGGTAGGCCAGCAGGGCGATGCCGGTCATGATGCTCAGAATGCCGGACACCAGCGAGATGACCGGCCCAAAGCCGGTGAACCGCTCCTCCTTGATGTAGATGATGATGTCACAGATGCCGGTGACCACGGCGGCGATGCCGTAGAGGACCGCAATGCCGGTGAACATGCTGCGGGGCCGTATAAAGGTGAAGGCACCCAGCAGAATCAGACAGATTCCCATCAGGAACTGGCTCCAGCCAAAACCGGAACGACCTCTCATTGCTGTGCGCCCCCTTCCGCCAGAAGCTGCATGAATTCCTCGCCGGTGATGGTCTCTTTTTCGTACAGGTGCCGGGCCAGACGGTCCAGGGCCTCCCGGTTGTCCGCCAGAATCTTGCGGGCTTTGGCGTGCTGCTGCTTGACCAGGGCCACCACCTTCTGGTCGATGGCCTGCTGGGTCTCGGCGGAACAGGCCAGAGAGGTGTCTCCGCCCAGATACTGGTTGTTCACCGTCTCAAAGGCCACCATATCGAATTCGTCGTTCATGCCGTAGCGGGTGATCATGGCCCGGGCCAGCTTGGTGGCCTGCTCGATGTCGTTGGAAGCGCCGGTGGTGATCTGGCCAAAGACCTCTTCCTCGGCGGCCCGGCCGCCGGTCAGGGTGGCGATCTTGTCCTCCAGCTCCTCCTTGGTCAGCAGGTTCTTGTCGTTCTGCTCCACCTGCATGGTATAGCCCAGCGCACCCGAGGTGCGGGGGATGATGGTGATTTTCTGCACCGGCGCCGAGTGGGACTGTTTGGCCGCCACCAGGGCGTGGCCGATCTCGTGGTAGGCCACCACCTTTTTCTCCTGGTCCGAGAGGATGGCGTTTTTCTTCTGGTAGCCTGCGATGACCACCTCGATGCTCTCCTCCAGGTCGGCCTGGCATACGGTGGTGCGGCCGGCCCGCACCGCCCGCAGGGCGGCTTCGTTGATGATGTTGGCCAGCTCGGCGCCTGAGGTGCCGGCGGCCATCCGGGCGATGGTGTGGAAGTCCACATCCGGCTCGGTCTTGATCTTGCGGGCGTGGACTTTCAGGATGGCTTCGCGGCCGGCCAGGTCGGGCAGCTCCACCGGCACCCGGCGGTCAAACCGGCCGGGCCGGGTCAGGGCGGGGTCCAGGGATTCGGGACGGTTGGTGGCCGCCAGAATGATGACGCCGTTGTTCCCCTCAAAGCCGTCCATCTCGGTCAGCAGCTGGTTGAGGGTCTGCTCCCGCTCGTCGTTGGAACTCAGCTGGCCGTCGCGCTTTTTGCCGATGGCGTCGATCTCGTCGATGAATACAATGCAGGGGGCTTTTTCCTTGGCCTGCTTGAACAGGTCGCGCACCTTGGATGCGCCCATGCCCACAAACATCTCCACGAACTCCGAGCCGGAGATGGAGAAGAAGGGGACCCCGGCCTCGCCGGCTACAGCCTTGGCCAGCATGGTCTTGCCGGTGCCCGGAGGGCCCACCAGCAGGACGCCTTTGGGCATCGAAGCGCCCACGTCGGTGTATTTCTTGGGGTTGTGGAGATAGTCCACGATCTCGGCCAGGTTTTCCTTGGCCTCATCCTCGCCGGCCACATCCGCGAACCGGATGCCGTCCGAGGACTGGACATAGACCCGGGCGTTGCTCTTGCCCATGCCGAAGGACATGGCGTTTTTGCCGCCCATCTGCTCCATCATCTTTTTGCTCATGTACTGCCCCAGGCCGATGAAAATCACCAGCGGCAGCACAAAGGAGAGCAGGAAGCTCAGGATGGGGGAACCCTCGTCCCCCACATCGCTGGCAAAGGTTGCGCCGGACTCGTGGAGCCGTTCGGTGAGGCCCGGGTCGTACATGACGCCGGTCTGATAGATCTTGGAGTCGTCTTTGTTGGTAAAGGTGATCTCGTTGTCGGTGATCTCTACCCGGCCAATGTCCTGCTCCTCGATCATGTCCATGAAGGTGCCGTAATCGACGGTCTCGATCTGCGGCGCCATCAGGAAGGTCGGCACAATCATATTGAACAGAAACAGGATGGCAAGCACCAGCACATAGTAGTAGATCAGAGGCTTTTTGGGACTTTTGACTTCTTTCATACTGCAGTCTCCTCCTCTGGGTGGATTGTACGCTACCGTACAATTTTCTTGACATGCTAAGTGTAGCCCTGTTATGCGGCACAGGCATGTATAAAGTGTTAAAAAAGTGAAAACAAAAGCGCCCCCGCGCCCGGAGGGCGCAGGAGCGCGAAAAAACAGGGATCAGGAGGCGCTGTCGGCCTGGTCCACCCCTTCAAACTGGCTGTTGTACAGCTTGGCATAAAAGCCGTCCTGGGCCAGCAGGGTGTCGTGGGTGCCCTGCTCGATGATCTTGCCGTCCCGCATCACCAGGATGACGTCGGCCTCCCGGATGGTGGACAGCCGGTGGGCCACAATAAAGCTGGTGCGGCCCTGCATCATTTTGGCGAAGGCCTTCTGGATGCGGACCTCGGTGCGGGTGTCGATGGAGCTGGTGGCCTCGTCCAGAATCAGCATGGGGGGCAGGCAGAGCATAACGCGGGCAATGCACAGCAGCTGCTTCTGGCCCTGGCTGATGTTGCCGCCGTTCTCGGCCAGAACGGTGTCGTAGCCCTCGGGCAGGCGGCAGATGAAGCTGTGGGCGTGGGCGGCCTTGGCGGCGGCGATGATTTCCTCGTCGGTGGCGTCGGGCTTGCCGTAGGCGATGTTCTCCCGGACGGTGCCGGCCCGCAGCCAGGTGTCCTGCAGGACCATGCCGTAGCTGCCCCGCAGGGAGGCCCGGGTGGACTGGCGGATGTCGGTGCCGGCCACCGAGATGCTGCCGCCGTCCACGTCATAGAACCGCATCAGCAGGTTGATGAGGGTGGTTTTGCCGCAGCCGGTGGGGCCCACAATGGCGATCCGCTGACCGGGCTGGACGTCCAGGGTGAAATGCTCGATCAGGGGCCGGTCGGGCAGATAGCGGAAGGAGACGTCCTGCAGCTGGACGTGGCCGTCGGGGGTCAGGGTGACGGCGTCTGCCGCCTCGGGGATCTGGTCCTGAGCGTCCAGCAGGTCAAACACCCGGGCCGCACAGGCCAGGGCGTTCTGCAGCTCGGTGACCACGCCCGAAATCTCGTTGAAGGGCTTGGCGTACTGGTTGGCGTAGCTGAGGAAGACGCTCAGCTGGCCGATGGTGATGCCTCCCGCCACGGCGTAGAAGGCGCCCACCAGACCCACGCCGGCATAGACGATGTTGTTGACAAAGCGGGTGGCGGGGTTGGTCAGGCTGGAGAAGAAGGTGGCTTTCAGGCTGACGTCCTGCAGCCGCTGGTTCACCTCGTCAAAGGCGGCCATGCTCTCGTCCTCATGGCCAAAGGCCTGGACCACCTTCTGGCCCTCGATCATCTCGTTGACCAGGGCGGTCTGCTCGCCCCGGACGGCGCTCTGCTGGTGGAAATAGCCGTAGGAGTGCCGGGCGATGAAGCCCGCCACCACCAGGCTCAGGGGGGTAATCAGCACCACCACCAGGGAAATCAGCACATTCTCCCGGAACATGAACAGCAGGGTGCCCAGGATGGTCAGCACGCCGGTGAACAGCTGGGTGAAGCCCATCAGCAGGCCGTCGGCAAAGGTATCCACGTCGGCCACCATCCGGCTGACGATGTCGCCGGAGGGATGGCTGTCCAGATAGGACAGGGGCAGGGACTGGATTTTGTGAATGGCGTCGTTGCGCAGGTCCCGGGTCACCGAGAAGGTGATCTTGTTGTTGCAGACGCTCAGCAGCCACTGGGCCAGGGCGGCCAGCACCATCACCACCAGAATTTGCAGGATGATGCCCCACACCCCCGAGCGGTCCACCTGGCCGGGACCAATCATCAGGTCGATGGCGTCGCCGCACAGCAGAGGAATATACAGCTGGGCCGCCACGCTGACGGCGGCCACCAGCAGGCTGCCCGCCACAAAGAAGCGGTAGGGGCGGATATAGGCCAGCACCCGGCGCATGGCCTCCTGGCTCTCGGCCGAGGACAGAGGACTCTTTTTCTTGGGATTACTCATGCCGGGGCACCCCCTTTCAGCAGTTCGGACGGCTTCTTGAACTGGCTCTCATAGATTTCCTGATAGACAGGGCAGCGCTCCAGCAGTTCGCTGTGGGTGCCGCAGCCCACCATGTGGCCGTCGTCCAGCACCAGAATCCGGTCGGCGTGCTGGAGGCTGGCGGCCCGCTGGCTGACGATAAAGACGGTCATGCTGCCGGGCAGGGCGGCGATGGCCTTCCGGAGGGCGGCGTCGGTGGCAAAATCCAGGGCGCTGGCGCTGTCGTCCAGAATCAGGATGTCGGGTTTGGACACCAGAGCCCGGGCGATGGTCAGGCGCTGGCGCTGGCCGCCCGAGAAGTTCCGGCCGCCCTGCTCCACCGGCTCGTCCAGGCCCAGAGGCTTGGACCGGACGAATTCAGCGGCCTGGGCGGTTTCCAGAGCGGCCCACAGGTCGGCGTCGGTGGCGCTGCGGTTGCCCCAAAGCAGGTTGGAACGGATGGTGCCGGTGAACAGCTGGGCTTTCTGCATGACGATGCCCACCCGGCTGCGGAGCATCTCCCGGGGCCAGGCCGAGGCCGGCCGGCCGAACAGTTCCACTGCGCCGTCGGTGGCGTCGTAAAAGCGGGGGATCAGGTTCACCAGACTGGACTTGCCGGCGCCGGTACCGCCGATGACGCCGATGGTCTCCCCCCGGCGGGCGGTGAAGGTGATGCCGGTGAGGCTGGGTGCGCCGGCTCCGGCGTAGGTCAGGCCCACATGGTCAAAGCGGACGGCGTCCCCGTCGCGGGCGGGAGCCTTGCCGGTGATGACCTGGGGGAAGGCCATGCCGGGTTTGGTGTTCAGGATGGCCTGGACACGGCCCGCGCTGGCCACCGCCTTGCTGATCTGTACAATCAGGTTGGCCAGCTTGACCAGCTCCACCAGGATCTGGTTCATATAGTTCACCAGGGCGATCAGGTCGCCCGAGGCCATCCGGCCCACGTTAATCTCGATGGCGCCGGTGTAGAGCAGGGCCACAATGGCCAGGTTGATGAGCACATAGGTCAGGGGATTGGTCAGGGCGGACAGATGGCCCACCTTGAGCTGGAGGGTGGTCAGGCCGCCGTTGGTCTCCTCAAAGCGCTGGGTCTCGCTGGCCTCCTTGCCAAAGGCACGGATCACCCGGACGCCGGTGAGATTTTCCCGGGTGAGGCCCAGAACCTTGTCCAGCTTGCCCTGTACCTTTTTGTACAGGGGATGGGTGACGGCCATGATGCTGAACACCACCACCGACAGCGCCGGAATGGTCACCACAAAGATCAAGGCCGCCTGGACGTTGACGGTGAAGGCGCAGACCATGGCGCCGATCACCACAAAGGGACTGCGCAAAAACAGGCGCAGGAACATATTCAGGCCGCTCTGCACCAGGTTGATGTCGCTGGTCATCCGGGTGATGAGGGTGCTGGTGCCGATGGTGTCCATCTCGGAGAAGCCCAGAGACTGGATGTGGGCGAACAGGGCGTGACGCAGGGCGGTGGCATAGCCCACCGCCGCCTTGGCGGAGAAATACTGGGCGGTGACGCTGCAGGCCAGGCCCACCAGAGCCAGCAACAGCAGCAGTCCGCACCGCGTCAGGATGTAGCGGGAATCGCCTGCGGCAATGCCCACGTTGACGATGTCGGCCATCACCAGAGGAACCAGCAGGTCAAAGCAGGCCTCCAGCATCTTGAACAGGGGGGCGATGAAGCTCTCCTTTTTGTAGCCGTTCAGATAGACAAGCATCTGTTTCAAATGAATAACGCTCCTTTCCCGGCGCTTTGTCACTGTAATGTGATTGGTTTTGATTTCATTATACCGCTCGGCGGGCGAAATTACCAGATATAAGTCCTGATTTTCGGCAAAAGAGCCAAGACCGCGTTTCAGCTCCCCGGGAACTGGTTGTCGAAAGGGAAAAATCCTGCTATACTAAAGCAAATACAGAAAAAAGCCTTAAACGCCGTCCTTCATGGGCAGAAAAACTGCTCGGGACGGCCCCGGGAAACGCCGGAAGGACGCGGCTCCGCCGCGGGCGTTCCCGGAGGGCGTGCCATCTGCGGCGCGCCGATGGAGAGGCAGGAGGTCACCCATGGCAAGCGGGAAGAAACAGATCCGGTACCGGCCGGTCAAAAACCGGAGAAAAGAGCCTGCGCCGCTGCGGTACAGCCCGGTGTTCACCGGGTGCCCGGCGGTGGAACTGGCCATCCAGCGGCTGTATCAGGCGGGGGACGCCGAGCGGGAAAACCGCTTCTGGGCCCTCATCAAGGGGCTGAACTATGCCCTGCAGATGCAGACCCAGGTGCTGGTGCCGGTTCAGTTGTCCCCCGGCGGGCAGCGGAGCCAGTTCAGCTGGGCGGGCAGTCCCATCCCGGCCCAGCGGGCGGAAGGACTGCCCTTTTGGGTGCTCACCACCCCCAAGGGCCAGAAGATGCTGCCGGTGTTCACCAAGCCGGAGGAGGCGGACGGCAACCCCGCCACGTTGGGCCTGCCGGTGGTGCAGCTGCCCTTCCAGCAGGTGCTGGAGGATGCTCTGGGCCGGGAGGACTGGACCGGCCTGGTGGTGAATCCCTGGGGCAGGTCGGCCGCGCTGGACAAGAGCATCATGCGGGGGCTGGTGTATGCCCGGGGCGGTGAGGATACCCCCGGTGAGGCCGAAACCCGCCGCGGGCAGGAACTGGCCGGCCAGGGCAAATGGGAGGAGGCGGAGCCCCTCTTCGCCACGGCGGCGGCCCTGGATTATCCCGAGGGCATCCGGCGTCTGGCCGAATGCTATGACCGGGGCCTGGGCATCCCCAAAGACCGCCGCAAGGCCCTGAGCCTGTGGAAAAAGGCCGCCGCCCGGGGGGATGTGCTGGCCCAGGTGGCTCTGGGGGACCGGTACGGCGCAGGCACCGCCCGGACCCCGGGGGACCCCGGCAAGGCCCTGATGGCCTACCGCAAGGCCCGGTCCATGGCCGAGATGGATATGGATATCACCAGCTGGCCGGTGGTGTGCCTGCGGCTGGCCCAGACCGAGGCCAGCAGCACCGACACCGACCGGATGGTCCGGCTTCTGGCCGAGGCCATCCACGGGCTGAATCTGCTGTCCCGGGAGGAGAAGGACGAGGCGGTGGAGCGGGAACTGCGCACCGCCGTCCGGGAGATGCAGGCCTATATCCGCAAGACCTACGCCGGCACTGCGGGGCTTCCCGAGCGGATGAAGGAGCTGGAAGCCCAGGTGAACATAGAATCTTTACATTTAAGCTGAAAAACAGCCATATTCACACGCTACAATAAAGGGGAAACAAAGACTGAAATCGGGACGCGCGTTTTGTCCCGACATAGGCATAGAAGGAAAAGAGGATTTCACATATGGGCAAAGTGATCGGGATTGACCTGGGCACCACCAATTCCTGTGTGGCGGTGGTAGAGGGCGGCAAGCCGGTGGTCATCACCAACGCCGAGGGCGAGCGCACCACCCCGTCGGTGGTGGCATTTACCAAGGACGGAGAGCGTCTGGTGGGCGGTGCGGCCAAGCGCCAGCTGGCCACCAACGCAGGCCGGACGGTGTCCAGCATCAAGCGCCGGATGGGCAGTGACTACCGGGTGCATATCGACGGCAAGGACCTGACTCCCCAGGAGATCAGCGCCATGATTCTGTCCAAGCTGCGCCGGGACGCCGAGAGCTATCTGGGCGAGAAGGTCACCGAGGCGGTCATCACGGTGCCGGCCTACTTTGACGACAGCCAGCGCAAGGCCACCCAGGATGCCGGCCGCATTGCGGGCCTCAACGTCCTGCGGATCATCAACGAGCCCACCGCTGCCGCAGTGGCCTATGGCCTGGACAACGAGGCCCCCCAGAAGATTCTGGTCTATGACCTGGGCGGCGGCACCTTCGACGTGTCCATCATTGAGATTGAAGACGGCACCTTCACGGTGCTGGCCACCGGCGGCGATACCCGGCTGGGCGGCGACGACTTTGACGCCCGGATCGTGGACTGGCTGGTGCAGGAGTTCAAAAAGACCGACCGCATCGACCTGACCCGGGACCCCGCCGCCATGGGCCGCCTGAAAGAGGAGGCCGAAAAGGCCAAGAAGGAGCTGTCCAGCGCCCCCTCGGCCCAGATCAATCTGCCCTTTATCGCGGTGGGCAAGGATGGTCCCCATCACATCGACGCCACCCTGACCCGCCCCCAGTTTGAGATGATGACCAGCGACCTGCTGGCCCGCACCATCGAGCCGGTGAACAACGCCCTGCGGGATGCAGGACTGTCGGCCTCCGATCTGGGCCGGGTCCTGCTGGTGGGCGGCAGCACCCGGATGCCGGCGGTGACCCGCCAGGTGAAGGAGCTGCTGGGGATGGAGCCCAGCCATACCCTCAACCCCGACGAGTGCGTGGCCATGGGCGCCGCCATTCAGGGCGGCCTGCTGCAGGGCGGCGGCAAGCTGGCCGGCGCCACCGGTGCGGCAGCGCAGGGCCTGGTCCTGATGGACGTCACCCCCCTGACCCTATCCATTGAGACCCTGGGCGGCATCGCCACCCCCCTCATCACCCGCAACAGCATGATTCCCACCCGCAAGAGCCAGATTTTCACCACCGCCCGTCCCATGCAGACCTCGGTGGAAATCAACGTCCTGCAGGGAGAGCGCCGCTTTGCCAAGGACAACAAGTCTCTGGGCAAGTTCAAGCTGGGCGGCATCCGGGCCGGGTTCTCCTCCAAGCCCCAGATCGAGGTGACCTTTGACATCGACGTCAACGGCGTGGTGAAGGTCTCGGCCAAGGATCTGGGCACCGGCCGGGAACAGAACATCACCATCACCGGTTCCACCAACCTGTCCGAGAGCGAAATCCAGCGGGCCATGGCGGACGCCGCCGCCTATGAGGCGGAGGACAGCCGCCGGAAGGGCCGTCTGGAGCTCCACAACCAGGCCGAGATTCTGGCCTATAAGGTGGACGAGGCCCTCTCCAAGTGCAAAAAGGAGATCGACAAAGAGGAAAAGAACCGGATCAAGGCGGATCTGGCCGCCCTGCGCAAGAGCATCCGCAAGGATCACCCCGAGAAGATGAACGACGCCGAGGAGGCCGCCCTCCGCCAGGCCAAGGAAACCCTGGAGGCCAGCGCCAGCCATCTGATGATCCTCTACACCCAGGAGACCGGCGCAGACGCCGGCTCGGAAAACAGCAACCTGTAATGTTTCACCCTTCCCCGGCAGCCTGTGGAAAACATGGGCTGCCGGTTTTTTGCTGGATGGGAAGGGGAGAACCTTTCAAGTATCTTCGTCAGAAATAACCCAACAAAAAAACGGCAGGCAGTGCACGGGGCACCGTCTGCCGGGTTTTTATTGCAATCAGAGCATTTTGGACAGGAATGCTTTCAGCCGGGGGTTCTTGGGGTTGGAGAACAGCTCCTCAGGGGGCTCGTCCTCCTGGATGGTTCCCTCGTCAATGAAGATCACCCGGTTGGACACCTCACGGGCAAAGCCCATCTCGTGGGTGACCACCAGCATGGTGATGCCGGTGTGGGCCAGCTCCTTCATCAGGGCCAGAACCTCGCCCACCATCTCGGGGTCCAGGGCCGAGGTGGGCTCGTCGAACAGGATCACGTCGGGGTCCATGGCCAGGGCCCGGGCGATGGCGATGCGCTGCTGCTGGCCGCCGGACAGGCTGGCGGGGTAGACGTCGGCTTTGTCCGACAGGCCCACGCGGGCCAGCAGTTCCTCCGCCTTTTGGGCGGCTTCCTCCCTGGACTTCAGCTTCAGGAGGGTGGGGGCCATGCAGAGGTTTTCCTTCACCGTCATGTGGGGGAACAGGTTGAAGTGCTGGAACACCATCCCCATCTTCTGGCGCAGCTTGTCGATATGGTCCTCGTTGACCTCGATGCCCTCAAACTTGATGACGCCGCCGGTGGGCTTTTCCAGCCGGTTCAGGCACCGCAGAAAGGTGGATTTGCCGCAGCCCGAGGGGCCGATCAGGCAGACCACGTCGCCGCGGTAGATGTCAATGTCAATCCCTTTCAGGACGTCCAGGGTGGGGGTCAGGCCCTTGTAACCCCGCTTTTTCTCGCCGCCGTAGGTCTTTTTCAGCCCGCGGACTTCGATGATTTTTTCTTTAGCGGTCACTGCGTGCCAGCCTCCCTTCCATATAATTCAGCAGTTTCTCCAGGCAGAGCACCAGCACCAGATAGATCACAGCCACCGAGATATAGGGGAAGAAGGCGCTGTAGGTGCGGCTGCGGACGATGTCGCCGGCCTTGGTCAAGTCCTGCAGGGCGATGTAGCCGCTGATGGAGGTCTCCTTCAGCAGGACGATGACCTCGTTGCCCAGGGCGGGCAGGACGTTCTTGACCGCCTGGGGCAGGATGATTTTCCAGGTGGCCTGGGTGTAGTTCAGGCCCAGGCTGCGGGCGGCCTCCATCTGTCCCGGAGGGATGCTCATGATGCCGCTGCGGAAAATCTCGGCCACATAGGCGCCGCTGTTGATGCCGAAGGCCAGGATGGCCACCGGCATCTTGTCGATCTTCACCGAGCCGAAGATGACAAAGTACATGATCAGCAGCTGGATCATGGTGGGGGTGCCGCGGATGACGGTCAGATAGACCTTGGCCAGGGCGTTCAGGATCCGCAGATGACCGGTCTGGTCATAGGTGGTGCGGATGTAGGCCAGAATGAAACCCAGCACAACGCCCAGAGCCGCCGCCGCAAAGGCGACAATCAGGGTGGTTTTCAAACCGTTCAGAAACAGCAGATAACGCTGCTCTGTGATAAAAGTGGCGGTAAACTCGCTGACAAGCTCCGCCCACAGGTTTTGGAACATGGACATGGAATCCTCCTTGCAGGGCAGACGGGGTGGAACAAATATGCACAGATTTTGAATTTTTATGCATATATACATAAAGAGAAGGGACAGAGCCAGGATTCGCGCCCGGGCTCTGTCCTCCGCATCTCTTATAAAACCACAAAAATTGCAGTTTGTAAAGAGTTTTTCTCTTTTTTTAGAGATCGCTTACTTCAGCACGATGATGGCCTGTGCAGCGGTGCAGTAGGTATCGGTGAAGTCGATCTGCTCCTGGCGCTCCTCGGTGATGGTCATGCCGGCCATGCCGAAGTCAGCCTTGCCGCTGTTGACGGCAGCGATGATGGAGTCGAACTCCATGTCCTCGATCTGCAGCTCGTAGCCCAGCTTGTCGCACAGAGCCTTGCCGAACTCAGCGTCGATGCCCACAATCTCGCCGTTCTCGATGTACTCATAGGGCTCGAAGGCGGCGTTGGTAGCCATGACCAGGGTGCCGTTGGGGTACTCGGTGCCTTCGGGAGTGGTGTAGCCCTCGGCGCCCTCCACCTTGGCGATGTACTTGTCCAGGATGGCGTCCAGAGTGCCGTCCTCCTTCAGCTCAGCGATGGCGGTGTTGAAAGCCTCGGTCAGGTCGGGGTTCTCCTTGCTGACGGCGATGGCGTAGCTCTCCTCAGCGAAAGCGGTGTCCAGGGTGGTCAGCTGATCGGGGTTGGCCTCGACGAAGTTCTTGGCCACCTGGTCGTCGATGCAGACGGCGTCGATCTTGTTGGTCAGCAGAGCCTGCACAGCGTCAGCGCCCTTGTTGTACTGCTCGACGCTGGCGATGCCCAGCTTGTCCTCGCCCTCGCCCACTTCTTCGCTCATCAGCAGGTCGCCGGTGGTGCCCAGCTGGACGCCCACGACCTTGCCGGCCAGGTCGTCCAGGGTCTGGATGGCCTGGGTGGAGGAAGCAGCAGAGTCAGCGGCGGAAGCAGCGCTGCTGGCGGTGCTGGAAGCGGCGGTGGAAGAGCTGGAGCTGGAGCAGGCGGTCAGAGCCATAGCGGCGGAAATACCGGCAGCCACCAGGAAGCTGCGGCGAGAAATCTTCTTCATATTCATACACTCCTCTTATCTTGCAAAAAACAAATTCAGGCAGGGGCGGGCGACCCGCCCATAGGCCGCAAACACACGATGCGGCGTTTAGTCGGGAATCCTCCCGACGACAACCAGTAGTATAGTTTGTACAAATTGAAAAGTCAAGCCTTGTGCAGAAAACACGAGTGATTTGAAACCAATTTGAGATAACTTATACGCAAATCGACCTGAATCGTCGTATATATGCAAATTACTTCGGGGCCCCTTCCAGCAAAAAGCCCCCGCCTGAAAAGGCGGAGGCCAAAACCAGGGGGTTTACAGATAGCGGGCGATTTCCTCGGCGCTGCGCTTGGGGACGCAGTAGTCCCGGTTGTCGTCCAGGTAATATTTGACGCCGGTGGCCACCGTCAGGGGAACGACCCGGGCGTCGTGGGTGGGATAGCCCAGGGCCACCATGGTGTGGAGCTTTTCAGTCTCAGACAGGCCCAGCAGCTGGGTCAGGCGGGGACGGTCGATGGCCCCCATGATGCAGCTGCCCACCCCCTTGGCCCAGGCGGCCAGGGTCAGGTTGGCCAGAGCGATGCCGGTGTCGGTGTCCAGGTCCCCGGGAATGGTGGTGTCCTGCACCACCGCCACAAACAGGGTGGGCAGCTCCTCCGGCTTGGGGGTGCCCTGCTCGGGAGGCAGATAGGCGGCCCACTTCACCAGGGGCTGGATGCGGGCCACGTCCTCGGGCTTGGCGGCGATGACCAGCCGGACAGCCTGCCGGTTGGCCCCGCAGGAGGACAGGCGCACCGCCTCAATCATGTCGGCGATGACGTCGGCCGGCACCGGCTTTTGGGCAAAACGGCGGTAGGTGCGGCGGGTGGCGAGAAGTTCCATGATGTCCATTTCAGCGTTCTCCTTTCCGGATGATGGGGGTTAGTCGGGCCGGCCCTGCAGCAGGTCGGCCAGGCTGCGGACGGTGAGGCCGTTCCGGCCGGTGACGGTTTCGGCGTGGAGCAGAGAGGACAGGACGCTCTCCTCCACGCACTCGGCGGCGGCGCGGAACAGGAGATCCATTTTGTTTTCTGCCGCTGCCCGCAGAGGCACCAGGTCGCTCTGGGGGTAGTGGGAAATGCGGTTGCCGGTGGAGAAGGCGATGACAATTTCGCCGCTGCCGTTGCCGCAGTAGGAGCCGGTGCGGCTCAGGCCCACAATGGCACGGCGGGCGATCCGGCCCAGCTGCCGCTCGGACAGGGGAACGTCGGTGGCCAGCACCGTGATGATGGAGCCCTTGTCCTCGTGGGGCGGCACCTGGGCGGCCTGTTCCAGACGCTGGGCCACCGGCACCCCTGCCACTATCAGGTCGTCGAACTTGGCGTGGTTGGACAGCACCAGCGCGCCCATGTGGTAGGTCTGGCCGTCCAGTTCCACCGCCCGGGAGGAGGAGCCGATGCCTCCTTTCAGGCCGTGGCACCGCATCCCGCGGCCGGCGCCCACGGCGCCCTCGGCAAAGTCGGCGCGGCAGTCGGCCAGGGCCGCAAGGGCGTCCGCCTCGGTGACGTGAAGGCCCCGGATGTCGTTCAGGCCGCTGTCGTTGCACTCGCACACCACCGGGTTGATGCTGCCGGTGGTCTCGCAGATGTCGGGGCAGCGGTCCAGCATGTACTTCACCAGGGCGGTGGCGGCGGTGCCCACGCTCAGGGTGTTGGTGAACAGGATAGGGGTTTCCAGGGTGCCCAGCTCGTCAATCTGCACCAGGCCGATGGTCTTGCCGAAGCCGTTGATGACATGGGACGCCGCCAGGACCTTTTCGTGGAAGGTGTCCCCGGGATGGGGCAGCAGGGCGGTAACGCCGGTCTGGACGTCGCCCCGGGCCAGGGTGCAGTGGCCCACCGTCACCCCGGGCACGTCGCTGATTTTGTTGAGGGGGCCGTGGGGCAGACTGCCCACCCGGAACCCCCAGCGGAATTCGATACCCATAGAGAAAACCTCCTGAAAAAACAGGGCCCTGTCGTGGGGCGGTCTGCCTCGACGGGGCCCTGTGAAAGATCAGACGCTGTCCAGCTTGTCCAGGTCGTAGGGTGTGTTCTGATAGACGTAGTAGTTCAGCCAGTTGGAATAGAGCAGGTGCGCATGGGCCCGCCAGCGGAAGATGGGGGGCTGGCTGGGGTCGTCGTTGGGATAGTAGTTCTTGGGGGGCGCAATGGGCAGCCCCTTGGCTACATCCCGGCGGTACTCGGCGTCCAGGGTCAGCTGGTCGTACTCGGGGTGGCCGGTGACAAAAATCTGACGGCCGTTCTCGGTGCTCAACAGGAAGGGCCCTGCCTCGTCGCTGGAGGCCAGCACCCGGAGGGCCGGGCAGCTCTTTACGTCCTCCACGCAGATGCCGGTGTGACGGCTGTGGGGGGCGTAGAACACCTCGTCAAAGCCCCGCACCAGCGGGTTTGCTGGCCGGGTGACCCGGTGGGGGAAGATGCCGAACATCTTGGCGGGCAGCAGCTCCTTGCGGACGCCGTAGTGGTAGTACAGACCGGCCTGGGCGCCCCAGCAGACATGGAGGGTGGAGTAGACGTTGGTCTTGGAGTACTCCATGATCTCGCACAGCTCGGGCCAGTAGTCCACCTCCTCAAAGGGAATGGTCTCCACCGGCGCGCCGGTGATGATCATGCCGTCGAAGCGGCGGTTCCGCACCTCGTCGAAGGTTTTGTAAAAGGCCTCCAGATGGGCGGCCGACACGTGGGTGGCGGCGTGGCTGGCGGTCTGCAGCAGGGTCATGTGGACCTGCAGAGGGCTGTTGGCCAGCAGCCGGGCGATCTGGGTCTCGGTGGCGATCTTGGTGGGCATCAGGTTGAGGATCGCGATTTCCAGAGGCCGGATGTGCTGGGAGAGGGCCCGTTCCCGGTGCATGACAAAGATATTCTCAGCGTACAGGGCATCGTAGGCTGGCAGAGTCTTGGGGATAATCAGCGGCATGGGGGCGGGCCTCCTTCAAACAATTTCATGGAATAGGGTTCAGACCTGGTCCAGGGCCTGGGCGATGTCGGCGATCAGGTCCTCGCTGGACTCCAGACCGCAGCTCATGCGCACCAGCTCGGCGGGAACGCCGGCGGCCTTCAGCTGTTCGTCGTTCATCTGACGGTGGGTGCTGGAGGCGGGGTTCAGGCAGCAGGTGCGGGCGTCGGCCACGTGGGTCTCGATGGCGGCCAGCTTCAGGGACTTCATGAAGGTGCTGGCTGCCTCACGGCCGCCGGCCAGACCGAAGGACACCACGCCGCAGCTGCCGTTGGGCAGGTACTTCTGGGCCAGAGCGTGGTAGGGGCTGGATTCCAGACCGCAGTAATCCACATAGGCCACCTTGGGGTGCTTCTCCAGGAACTGGGCCACCGCCAGCGCGTTGGCGCAGTGGCGGGCCATCCGGACATGGAGGCTCTCCAGGCCCAGGTTCAGGATGAAAGCGGACTGGGGAGACTGGCAGCAGCCAAAGTCACGCATCAGCTGTGCGGTGGCCTTGGTGATGAAGGCGCCTTCCTTGCCGAAGCGCTCGGCATAGGTGATGCCGTGGTAGCTGTCGTCGGGGGTGCACAGGCCGGGGAACTTGTCGGCGTGGGCCATCCAGTCAAACTTGCCGCTGTCCACGATGGCGCCGCCGATGCAGGCGCCGTGGCCGTCCATATACTTGGTGGTGGAGTGGGTGACGATGTCGGCGCCCCACTCGATGGGCCGGCAGTTGACGGGGGTGGGGAAGGTGTTGTCCACAATCAGGGGTACGCCGTGGGCGTGGGCGGCCTTGGCGAACTTCTCAATGTCCAGAACCGTCAGGGCGGGGTTGGCGATGGTCTCGCCGAACACAGCCTTGGTGTTGGGCCGGAACGCAGCGTTCAGCTCTTCCTCGGTGCAGGTGGGCTCCACGAAGGTGACCTCCACGCCCATCTTGGCCATGGTGACCGAGATCAGGTTGAAGGTGCCGCCGTAGATGGTGGAGGAGGAGACGATGTGGTCGCCGCACTGGCAGATGTTGAACAGGGCGAAGAAGTTGGCCGCCTGGCCGCTGGAAGTCAGCATGGCGGCGGTGCCCCCCTCCAGAGCCGCAATCTTGCGGGCGACGGCGTCGCAGGTGGGGTTCTGCAGGCGGGAATAGAAGTAGCCGTCGGCCTCCAGGTCGAACAGCTTGCCCATGTCCTCGCTGGTGGAGTATTTAAAGGTGGTGGACTGGATGATGGGAATCTGGCGGGGTTCGCCGTTGCCGGGGGTGTAGCCTCCCTGGACGCAGATGGTGTCGCGATTCATGGCAGAAAACTCCTTTCATACATGACAGGATGGTTTATTTGCGCAGGCGTTTGTCGCTGTGGTTGGACAGGGCGGTGCCCACGGTCTGGAACAGCTGAACGAGAACGATCAGCAGGACCACGGCTATCAGCATGATGTTGGCCTGATAGCGGTAGTAGCCGTAGGAAATGGCGATCTTGCCCAGGCCGCCGCCGCCGATGGCGCCGGACATGGCCGAATAGCCCAGAATGGTGGTGAGGGCGGTGGTCATGCTGGAAATCAGGCTGGGCAGGCTCTCGGGGATCATGACCTTGGTGATGATCTGGAAGGGGGTGGCGCCCATGCTCTGGGCGGCCTCAATGACGCCGGCGTCCAGCTCCCGCAGACTGGTCTCCACCAGACGGGCCACAAAGGGGAAGGAGGCCACCACCAGGGGCACGATGGTGGCGTTGGTGCCCACCGTGGTGCCGATGATGAAGCGGGACAGGGGGAACACGCAGATCATCAGGATCAGGAAGGGGATGCTGCGCAGGATGTTGATGACCACGTTGAGGGCGTGCATCAGCCAGCCGGGCAGGGGGAGCACCCCGTCCTTGTCGCCGGCCACCAGCAGGACGCCCAGAGGCAGACCCAGCACCAGGGCGAAGGCGGTGGACAGCACCGTAATATAAAAGGTCTCCCAGACCGCAAATGCAAAATCTTGTACCGTCACAGGCCGGTCACCTCCTCTACTGTTACGCCGGGCTGAACCTTGATGTAGTCCACGGCCCGGCGGGCCTCGGACACATCCCGGGGCAGGCGCAGCATCATGCTGCCAAAGCACTGGTCGTTGAGATCACGGGTATCGGCGCTGAGGACGCTGACCAGGATGCCGGTCTCGGCCGCCAGACTGGCCACCAGGGGCTTGGAGGTGGAGGAGCCGTTGAAGGTCAGGCGGATGACGTGGTCATCGGGGGCGAAGGAGGCCAGCTCGCGGGAGGCCTTGCCGCCGCCGGGAGCCACCAGACGGCGGGCTGCCGCGGTCTTGGGCCGGGCAAAGATCTCCTGCACAGCGCCTTCCTCCACCACGCGGCCTCCGTCCAGAATGGCCACCCGGTCGCAGATGGCCTCCACCACGCTCATCTGGTGGGTGATGACCACCACGGTGATGCCCAGTTTCTGGTTGATCTCCCGGATCAGGGAGAGGATGGAGCGGGTGGTGTCGGGGTCCAGGGCGCTGGTGGCCTCGTCGCACAGCAGAACCTTGGGGTTGGTGGCCAGGGCGCGGGCGATGGCCACACGCTGGCGCTGGCCGCCCGACAGCTGGGCCGGGTAGGCCTCGGCCTTGTCGGGCAGGCCCACCGTCTGCATCAGTTCCCGGGCGCGCTTTTCGGCGTCGGCCTTTTTGACGCCGGCCAGCTCCATGGGGAAGCAGACGTTTTTCAGGCAGCTGCGCTGCATCAGCAGGTTGAACTGCTGGAAGATCATGGTGATCTCCCGGCGGCGGGCCCGCAGATCGGCGGGGGAGAGGGTCTCCATGGCGGTGCCGTCAATGACCACCGAGCCGGAGGTGGGCCGTTCCAGCAGGTTGATGCACCGCACCAGGGTGCTCTTGCCTGCGCCCGACATGCCGATGATGCCGTAGATCATCCCGTCGGGGATGGTTAAGTTGATGTCCTGCAGGGCCTCGACGGCGCCGTCCTTCATCTGGAAGGTCTTGGACAGATGTTTGATCTCAATCACAGCGGATGCTCCTTTTGCGCGTGTCAGGCCTGGATGGCGTCGAGGCTGGTCTGCTTGCCGCCGTAGATGCCCATGGGCTCCACGTGGATGCCGGCCACGGTCACCAGGTGGGTGCCGTTCTGCTCATTGAAGTCGTCCAGGTAGGGCTGATGCTGGAAGTAGTTGGTGTCGACGGTGCCATCCTCCACGATGTTGTTGGGGATGATGTAGTCGTCGTACTCCTGGATGTCCAGGGTGATGCCCTTGGCCTCCAGAATGGGGACGCAGACCTCCAGCACCTCGCAGTGGGGAGCGGGGGTGGCGGCGCAGCTGACGGTCTGGCCGTTCAGAGCGTCGTAGTCCACGGTGGGGTCATAGCCATCGGTGGGGTTCTCCACCACCGACACCACGGCGCCGCCGTACTGCTCCAGCATGAAGTCCTTGACCTGCTGGCTCTCCAGGGCAGCGGCCAGAGCCTTGATGAGGGGGTTCTCCTCGTTGCCTTCCTTGCAGACCAGCACGTTGACGTAGTCGGAAGTGCCGTCCTCCATGGCCAGAGCCTGGGTCATGGGGTCCAGACCGGCGGCGATGGCGTAGTTGGAGTTGATGACGGCGTAGTCCTCATCCTGCAGGACGTTGGGAACCTGGGCGGCCTCCACCTCGTCGATGACGATGTTGTGGGGGTTCTCGGCGATGTCGTTCTTGGTGGCGGTGATGCCGGCGCCCTCTTTCAGGGTGAAGAAGCCATTCTTCTCCAGCAGCTGCAGGGCGCGGGCCTCATTGGTGGTGTCGTTGGGCACAGCCACATGGAGCTGGGCCGAGCTGCCATTGCCGGAGGAGCAGGCGGCCAGGGCGGCGGCTGCGGCGGCAGCACCGGTGACTTTCAGGAAATTGCGGCGCGAAATCTTCAGCATAATCAAAACCTCTCTTACTATCCCACATAAAATGCTTCTTGCGTTCGTGTTTTGCGACGGAAAAATAAAAACTCCCGTCCGTACAGGCCTCCATGCCTGCAAGGACGAGAGCAGAATGCTTCCGTGGTACCACCTTGTTTTGCCGGTCCCTTGCGGGGCGCGGCCTCGATGCTGCGGCAGAAATTTTTCTGCGTACAGCCGGACGCTGTAACGGGCGCACCCGTCGCAGGCTTGGTGCTCTTGCTCCTCGCCCGCGCAGCTCCGAGACCATTTTCAGCTCCCTGTTCCCCGCCTGCTTCCACCGTCCAGGCTCTCTGGAAGGGGTCAATGCGAGAGCTTACTCTTCTCTTCACAGCCAATTTTGTGATATTGTTTTTATTGTATCCACCGCAGGACAATTTGTCAACAGGCAAAGTGAATCTTTTTTTGCTTGTGCAGTGCGGGCCTTCGTGGTAAAGTATTAGGGTGAACAAGGGGCCCCGCCCCCATAACAGGAGGAGAGTATGGCGGAGAACATCCAGCTTTACCCCGACGGCGAGGAACGCCGCCGTATTATGGATTTCATCATGGCAGCAGGGCAGACCCTGCTGGAAAACGGAGCCGAGGTGTTCCGGGCGGAGCAGACCATGCAGATCATGGCCCGCAGCCTGCACCTGCGGGAATTTCACGTATATGTGCTGACCAACGGCATTTTTGCCAGCGCCGGCACCGCGGAAATCAGCGAAGTGCGGAACGTGCCGGTGCGCACGATCCATCTGGGCCGTGTGGCGGCGGTGAACGAGCTGTCGCGGGAAATTGCAGCGGGCCAGGTGAACCTGGAACAGGCCGAGCTGCAGCTGGTGGCCGCCCGGCGGATTCCCTTCCCCGGGGGACTGACCCAGGTGCTGAGCGGGGCCATCGGGTCGGCGGCCTTCGCCATGATGTTTGGGGGCGGCATTTGGGAGGCGGTGGCCGCCGCGGCCGCCGGAGGCACCGTCAACCTGTATCTGTGGCTGTGCCGGCGCCTGCCTGCCCTGATTCAGAAAATCACCGGCGCGGCCCTCATCACCCTGGTGTGCATCCTGGTGTGCGGGGCCCTGGGGGCCAGCGTCAACCACGCCGTCATCGGCGCACTGATGATCCTGACCCCCGGCGTGGCCTTTACCATGTCCATCCGGGATTTTGTGAAAGGGGACTATCTGTCCGGCACCATCCGGCTGATCGACGCGATCCTGGTGGCCGCCTGCCTGGCCTGCGGCACCGGCCTTGTGCTGCGGGCCCATACCCTTCTGACGGGGGTGACGGTGGCATGACGAGCGCACAAATCTTTGAGCTGCTGCGGCAGTTTATCTTTGGCGGGGTGGGCACCCTCTGCTTCGGAATGCTGTTCGGCATTCCCCGCAAGTGCTACCTGGCCTGCGCCACCACCGGCGCCGTGGGCTGGCTCGCTTATGAGCTGGCGGTGATGCTGGGGGTGGGGGCTGTCACCGCCAACCTGCTGGCCGCAATCCCGCTGACGTTGCTGGCCCGCATCTTTGCGGTAACCCTCAAGGCCCCGGTGACGGTCTTTCTCCTGAGCGGCATTTTCCCCCTGGTGCCCGGCGCCGGCATTTACTATACCGCCTACTATTTTATCCAGAATGATAACGTCCAGATGGCCGCCAGCGCCGCCGATACCGTCAAAATCGCGGCAGCTCTGGCTATCAGCATCTCGCTGGTGCTGGGCCTGCCTTTCCCCAAATCCAAACAGTATAAGCAAGCCACTCAGCCCTCCGCTGAAGATAAAAAGCAAAAATAATTTTATAAAAATATTTTTATTGTTTTCGTGCCAAACGCCTGTGAAAACAGGCGCTTTTTTGTTTTCCCCAGCCCTGCGGATGAACCCCCTTGCGGCGTGACGCACAGCGGATTGGGAATGTACGGCAGCAGACTTGATTTGACGGCACGAAGCCTCCCCCAATTAAAAAATCCCCGTTTCCCTTTGCGGGAACGAGGATTTGTGATCTTATAGGAGCTTTTCAGCGCGTTGGAAAATTAAGTTATGCCGGACCTTGCATCGTATTCGGCCGCAGGCCGGGAGCCTCATAAAGAGGCTGGAACTTTGCCGCCGGCTGGGCCTTGTGAAGATTACAGCAGTCGGCGGTACCAGGTGAAGCCCTCTTACGCTTAGCCAATTTTCTCTGCGGGCATGAATGCCCTTGTGAAAATTGGAGCGCTGCTCCGGGTTGTGGTGCCCTGCTTTTGCTTCGAGCGTCGCCGCGCTCTCGCAAAAGGCAGACCACGGCCCCAACTTCGGCTCGGCTGTTTCTGCCGCGGGCAGCACCTCGCCTACGTTGCCAGCGGCGGCTCCCTGTTTCATCCACTGGATGCGGTCGCTGTGTTTGCGTACCGTGCCGCAGGCACAAACGTAACGAGCGAGCCGGAGCGTAAAGGACCCGCGGAACCTTGGGAGCCCCGGAAAGTGTATGGTACCCAGTAAAGCTTTTTGCCAAGCTTTTTCTCGAAAAAGCGGGAGAAGCGGGAGGTTAGCGGCGTTTTTTGGAGGTGGATTTTTTGCGGACCGAATAGCCGAAGGTTCCCAGACGGCGGCCCAGGGCATGGTATTCGCCGTGGCTGTAGGCAATGAGCCGGGCTTTGTCCAGATGGAGCTTGCCCTCGCTGTCCAGAAGATCCTCGTCCACACAACAGCCGACCACTTCGGCCAGGAACATGTCGTGGCTGCCCAGAGGAATGACCTGGGTGACCCGGCACTCCAGATTGACCGGACTCTCCTCCAGAATGGGACAGTCAGGCAGGGCGGAGCCCGGCGCGGCATGAAGCCCCATGGCCTGGAACTTGTCCACGTCCCGGCCGCTCTTGACTCCGCACCAGTCCACCGCCCGGACCAGGGCCTCGGTGGGGAGATTGATGGCAAACTTCCCGCTCTCTTTGATCAGATTGTAGCTGTAGCGCTCGGGCCGGATGCTGATGGACACCATGGAAGGCTTGGTGCAGATGGTGCCGGCCCAGCCGATGGTGATGAGGTTGGGTTTTTCCAGACTGCCGCAGGAGACAAGGACCGGCGGCACCGGGCTCAAAAGGGTGGAACCTCTCCAGTTCTGTTTGCTCATCCGTGATACTTCCTTTCGTAGGGCTCCCAGGTCCGCTCGCTGATGATGTAGCGGGGCCGGGCTTTGGTTTCCATATAAATCTTGCCGATGTATTCCCCGATGACGCCCAGACAGATCAGCTGGATGCCGCCCATCAGACAGACAATGCAGACGGTGCTGGCCCAGCCGGCCACGGTGCTGCCCATCAGCCCCATCACCACGGCCCAGATCACCCCGATGAAGCTGACAATGCTGAACAGCATTCCCACGCCGGTGATCAGCCGGATGGGCTTGTTGGACAGGCTGGTGATGCCGTCAAAGGCAAGACTCAGCATTTTGGACAGGGGATAGTGGCTTTCGCCCGCCAGACGCTCGTGGCGCTCATAGGCCACGGTGGTGCTGGGAAAGCCCACCAGAGGCACCATGCCCCGCAGGAAAATATTCACCTCGTGGTAGTCGGCAAAGTTCTCCAGCACCCGGGCGCTGATGAGGCGATAGTCGGCGTGGTTAAAGACAATGTCCGCCCCCAGCAGGTTCATCAGGTGATAGAACCCCTCAGCGGTGAACCGCTTGAAAAAGGTGTCGGTGTCCCGGCGGCTCCGCACGCCGTACACCACCTCGGCCCCGTCCAGGTACTTCTGCACCATCTCGTCCATGGCGTTGATGTCGTCCTGGCCGTCGCAGTCGATGGAAATGGTGATGTCGCACTTGTCCCGGGCCTCCATCAGGCCCGCCAGGACAGCGTTCTGATGGCCCCGGTTGCGGCTCTGGCTGATGCCGATGAAATGCTCGTCCTGCCGGGCAAACTGGCAGATCAGCTCCCAGGTGCGGTCCCGGGACCCGTCGTTCACAAAACAGACCCGGCTGCGGTCGCTGATGAGGCCCGCCCCGGCCAGGTCCAGCACCTTCTGCAAAAACTGGGGCGCCGTGATGGGCAGCACTTCTTCTTCGTTGTAGCAGGGGATGATGATCCAGAGAATCGGTTTTCCGCTCATGATGAGAAGCTCCTTTGGCGTTTTATTGGGACAGCCTGCGCAGGGCGTCGGGGTCCCGCAGTTTAAAGCTGCTGCGGTAGGTGTCCAGCAGACCCTCCCGCTGCATCCGGCCCAGCTCCCGGCTGAGGGCGCTGCGGTCACAGTTGAGATAATCGGCCAGCTGGGCCCGGGTAAAGGGAATGCGGAAGGTCAGCTGCCCGGCCCGGTCGGCCTCGCTGAGCAGATAGGCGGACACCTTGGCCCGCAGACTGCGCAGAAGCAGCAAATCTACCCGCCGCGCCAGCAGAAAATATTTGTCGCTGATGGTGCGCACCAGATTTTGAAGCACCTGCTGCCCGGCGGCGGTGCCGTCGGGGCAGAGAAGCCGCTCGTAGGGAATCAGCAGGACTTCGCAGGGGGTGACGGCGGTGACGGTCACCGGGCTGTACAGGCTGGAGCCCCCCAGCACGTCCCCGAAGATGCCTCCGGGCCCCATCCGGGTGATGGGCAGGGGGCTGCCGTCGGGAGCCCGGCGGACCGCCTCGATCCGGCCCGACAGGATGACCCCCACGCTGTGGCTGGGAGCTCCTGCCTGAACCAGCACCGCGCCCCGGTTGTAGCTGCGGCGGGCGGCGCCGATCCGGGCCAGAAGGCCGTTCAGGTCCTCCTCGCTCAGACCGCTGAACAGGGCGGTGGATTGTAAGAGTGTAACATCGTTTTGCATGGATTGGTTCCGATGGCGCGGCCGGCCCGGGCGGGCCGAGGCGCCGGCAATGATGGTGTGTTCCAGAGGCCTGCGGGCCGGAAAGGGTGCGGGGCAGTCGGGCCCCGCCGCCGGGACCGGCAGGCGTTCTGTTGCATATGCAACGGTATTTTCCTTTTCATTATAGTAGAATGATGCCTGCAAAGCAAATGGTTTTGTGCAATTTTTGGAAATTGTAAAAATTGGAAAGTGAGAAGGAACGAAACAATGAAGAAATGGATTTCTCTGCTGCTCTCGGCAGCCATGCTTTTGTCCCTGGCAGCCTGCGGGAGCTCGGCCTCCGGCAGCACGGCGGCTTCCAGCGAAGCAGCCTCCAGCCAGGCGGCCTCCAGTGAGGCCGCATCCTCGGAAGAGGCCGCCGAGCCCCTGTCCACCACCGATCCCGTTCGGATTGCCGGCCTGAAGGGCCCCACCACCATGGGCCTGGTCAACCTGCTGCCCATACAGGAGGAGGGCACCGCATCCCTCAGCTATGACCTGCAGCTCTACGGCGCTGCCGACGAGATTGTCCCCCTGCTGACCAAGGGCGAGCTGGACATGGCCGCGATTCCGGCCAACCTGGCCGCCACCCTCTACCAGAAAACCCAGGGCGGCATCCAGGTGATGGCCGTCAACACCCTGGGCGTCCTGTATGTGGTGGAGAAAGGTGACACCGTCCAGTCGGTGGCCGACCTGAAGGGCCGCACCATCCTGTCCACCGGCAAGGGCACCACCCCCGAGTACGTCCTGCGTTACATTCTGGAGCAGAACGGCATTGATCCCGACCAGGATGTGACCATTGAGTTCTACAGCGAGGCCACCGAGGTCACCGCCCAGATGGCGGTGGCAGAGGACGCCATCGCGGTGCTGCCCCAGCCCTATGTGACCTCCGCCTCCATGCAGGATGACACCCTGCGGGTGGCTCTGGATCTGACCGAGGAGTGGGACAAGATCTGCGACACCCAGCTGATCACCGGCGTGACGGTGGTCCGCACCGAGTACGCCCAGGAGCACCCCGACGTGGTGGCCGCTTTCCTGGAGGACTACACCGCCAGCGTGGACGCCGCCAACAATGACCTGGACGGCACTGCCGCCCTCTGCGAGGAGCAGGGCGTGGTGGCCAAGGCAGCCATCGCCAAGGCAGCTCTGCCCAACTGCAACATCGTCTGCACCACCGGCGAGGATATGAAGGCCGACGTGGCAGGTTATCTGCAGGTGCTGTATGATGCCGACCCCGCCGCTGTGGGCGGCTCGATGCCGGACGACGGCTTCTACTGGCTGGGCGAATGAGAAGGCCCCGGCCCGCTCAAAAATCACCCGAAAACGGAAAAAGGGCGCCCCTTGCGGGGCGTCCCTTTTTGGTTTATACTTTTCTGGAACAAAGCAAAAGGAGGTGTGCTGTGAAATCCAAGAAAAAGTCCTGGCCCGCCCGTCTGGCGGCGGTGGCGTTCTGGCTGGCCCTGTGGCAATGGGCCGCCGTGGCCGTGGGTCAGGAGGTGTTTCTGGTGTCCCCCATCCGGGCGGCCGGGACCCTGCTGCAGCTGCTGCCCACCGGGGATTTCTGGGCCCGGGTGGCTTTTTCCAGCGGGCGGATTCTGCTGGGGTTTGGCCTGGGCGCACTGTGCAGCGTGGCTCTGGCGGTGGGGGCGCGGCTGTCCCGGACGGTGGAGCTGCTGCTGGACCCGGTGATGCAGCTGGTGAAGGCCACGCCGGTGGCCAGCTTTGTGATTCTGGCCCTGGTGTGGGTCCGCGGGAAGGATTTGAGCATCCTCATCAGCTTCCTGATGGCGGTGCCGGTGCTGTACAGCGCCGTCCGCACCGGCATCCAGAGCACCGACGTCCAGCTGCTGGAAATGGCCAGGGTGTTCCGCCTGCCGGCGGGACGGCGTCTGCGGGCCATCTGGCTGCCGGCAGTGCTGCCGGCTTTCCGGGAGGGGTGCCGCACCGCCCTGGGTTTGTGCTGGAAGAGCGGCGTGGCCGCCGAGGTCATCGGCCTGCCCGACGGCAGCATCGGCGACGCCCTCTACCGGGCCAAAATCACCCTCTCCACCGGGGACCTGTTTGCCTGGACCTTTGTCATCATCTGCCTGTCCGCCCTGTTTGAGAGGGCCTTTTTGGCCCTGCTGGGGCTGGCGGTGCGGCGCGTCTGCGGGGAGGGAGAGCCATGACGCTGCAAGTGGAACATCTGACCAAGCGCTTTGGGGAACACCTGCTGTTTGAGGATTTAACCTTCTCGGCGGCGGCCCCGGCGGTGCTGTGGGCTCCCAGCGGCTGGGGCAAGACCACCCTGCTGCGGATTCTGCTGGGCCTGGACAAACCCGACAGCGGTTCGGTCGCCGGGGTGGGCCGGGCGGCGGCGGTCTTTCAGGAGGACCGGCTTTGCCCCCAGCTGTCGGCGGTGGACAATGTGCTGCTGGTCCTGCCCGACGGCAAAGCCTGCCGCTCTGCGGTAGAGAAAGACTTTGCCCTGCTGGGCATGACCGGCGAGGCCCTGACCCTGCCGGCGGCCCGGCTGTCGGGGGGACAGAAGCGGCGGACCGCCCTGCTGCGGGCGGTGTGGGCCAAAGCCGACACCCGCCTGCTGGACGAGCCCTTCACCGGTCTGGACCCTGTGTCCATGGAAAAAGCGGCGGCTCTGCTGAACCGCCGCTGTGCCGGAGGGCCTGTGCTGCTGGCCACCCATGACCGGGCCGCCATTGAGGCCCTGGGGTGGCCGGTGCTCCGGCTGGATGAACTGAAAGGGGGGACCGGCCGTCCCCTGCCTTAAATCAGTTCCTCCAAAATGCTGTTCTGTACGATCATCCCCAGGGGGGTGAGGGCAATGTGGTCCGGGGTCAGGGTCAGGTAACCGGCCCGGGCGCAGTGCTCCAGAAAGGCCTGCTGGTGAGCGGTGAATTCCGCCCCGCCCCGGCGGCGGTATTCGGCCAGATCCAGCCCGTCGGCCAGCCGCAGCTGGAGGATCAGGTAGTCCTCAGCCCCGCAGACCCCGTCGGGCACCGGGTCAGACCCGGCGATGAAAGCGGCGGTGTCGGGGGAATAATAAAACCGCCTGTTTCCCATGCAGCTGTGGGCGGCAGGGCCCAGACCCAGATAGTCCCCGCAGTCCCAGTAGATGCGGTTGTGCTGTCCCTCAAAGCCGGGCCGGGCAAAGCTGGAAATCTCATACTGCCGGTAGCCGGCCCGGGCCAGCTGTTCCACGGCGTAGAGGTAAAAGTCGGCGGCCTGGTCGGGGTCGGGCAGACCCTCGGGGGGACGACGGCCAAAGGCCGACCCCGGCTCGATCTTGAGCAGGTAGGCGGAGATGTGCTGTGCGCCGCCTTCCTGGATCAGAGCCAGCGTCTGGTCGAACTCAGCCCGGGTGTAGTGGGGCAGGGCCAGCATGATGTCGCCGCTGATGTTGGCAAAACCGGCCTGCCGGGCGGCGGCAAAGGCAGCCCGGGCCTGGGCGGCATTGTGGGGCCGGCCCAGGGTCCGCAGCTGGGTGTCGCTGGCCGACTGAACCCCCAGCGACAGCCGGTTGACGCCGGCTTCCCGGAAGCCCCTGAGCCGTTCTTCATTCACGGTTTCGGGGTTGGCTTCCAGGGTGATTTCGGCCCCCGGCCGGGGCGCTGCCGCCTGAATCAGGCGCCGGGCCTGAGCCGGGGTGAGGAGGCTGGGGGTGCCGCCTCCAAAGTAGACGGTATCCGGCGCACCGGGCAGAGGATGCCGGTGCAATTCTCGCAGCAGGGCGTCAATGTAGGCGTCGGGGACGCCCCGCTGGCCCCCGGCGGCGTAGAAATCACAGTACCGACAGCGGGAAAAACAATAGGGAATATGGTAGTACAATCCGAAAGACAAAATCAGTCACAGCCTTTTCATGAAACGTTCATTTCTCTATAGTATACTGTAACCATCAGAGCGGGGCAAGAGCCCATGACACCCCCGCCCGTGGAAAAAGGAGTGTCTTATATGAATTATTACAACAACGATTACGACCGCGGCTACACCGAAGCTACGATGTCCGCTGCCGATTATATGGCCCGGACCTACCGCTGGATGGCCTGCGGCCTGGTGGTAACTTTTGCCGTGGCGTTCCTGACGGTCACGACGCCTCTGTTTTATCTGGTGAACTCGCTGTATCTGGTGCTGACCATTGCCGAGCTGGCTCTGGTGTTTACCCTGAGCGCACGGCTGCAGCGGATGTCGGTGGGCGCCGCCCGGGGCGTGTTCCTGGCTTATTCGGCCCTCAACGGCATGGTCCTGAGCTATTATTTCCTTCTGTTCTCGGTGAACACCCTGGTGATGGCCTTCCTGAGTACCGCCATTTATTTTGGGCTCATGGCGTTCTATGGCCACACCACCAACAAGGATCTGACCAGCTGGGGTCCCAAGCTGATGATGGGTCTGATGGCCATGATGGTTACCGGTCTGGTGGGCACCCTGTTCGGATTCGGCATTGGCGCATCCCTGCTGTACAGCGGCATCGGCCTGGTGGTCTTTATGCTGCTGACCGCCTACGACACCCAGAAGCTGCATCAGATGTACGCCTACTATGCAGCCGACAGCGAACTGGCTGAGAAGGCCAGCGTCTACGGCGCTCTGACCCTGTATCTGGACTTCATCAACATCTTCCTGTTTGTCCTGCGTCTGCTGGGCATGGGCAACCGCAGCCGCGACTAACCCGCCAGCGGCGGGGGCACTTCCCCCCGGTCTGCGGCCGCGCCCCGAAGGGGCTCGCTGCATGGAGTGCTCTTTTACCGGAGTACAACATCATCCTTTATAACAAAAATACTCCCTCATCCGCAAAGCCTGCCCGGGCTGAACGGATGAGGGAGTTTTTCTTTTGCCAAAAAGGGGCGGAAAAGATGGCCGGGACGGCGAAAAGAACACGCATTACAAGTGACTGAATGATTTTCAAATTCAAAAACAGGCAGCAAAAAATCCCCGCCCCGGAAAGGAGCGGAGATTCTGATTTTTATGGAACTTTTCTGTGTGTCGAGGTTGCCGGCCCCCTGGAACGATCCTGGACGGTCAACCTCAGGCTATGTTGAGGTTTGCATCGTACCGCGCCGCAGGCGCAAACGCAACGAGCGAGCCGGAACATAACGGTTCCGCGGAACTATCGGAGACCCGCAAACTGTATGGTACACAGTGAGTCCTCTTGCGCTTAGCCGTTTTTTGCGGCGCGCCACGGCGGGCGCTTGCAAAAAACGGAGCGCGGCGCCAACGGCGGCTCCCTGTTTCGTCCACTGGACGCGGTCGCCGCCGTTGCCTTTGCCTACTTTTCTTCCAGAAAAGTAGGTTACAGGCAGAAGTAGCGCTTGGCGTTGTCGAAGCAGATGCCGCGGACGATCTTCTCCAGAGACTTCTCGTCGTTGGGATACTCGCCGTCCTCAACCCACTGGCCGATCAGGTTGCACATGATGCGGCGGAAGTAGTCGTGACGGGTGTAGCTCAGGAAGCTGCGGCTGTCGGTCAGCATGCCGACGAAGTTGCCCAGCAGGCCCAGGTTGGCCAGAGACTTCATCTGGTTCTCCATGCCCACCTTCTGGTCGCAGAACCACCAGGCGGAACCGGCCTGAATCTTGCCGGGGATCTCGTCGTCCTGGAAGCAGCCCAGAATGGTGCCGATCTGCTCGTTGTCCACCGGGTTCAGGCTGTAGATGATGGTCTTGGGGCACTCGGCGGTGTCGGTCAGAGCGCTCAGCAGAGCAGCAATGTTGCCGCCGCAGGTGTTCTGGTTGATCATGTCAAAGCCGGTGTCGGGTCCCAGCAGGGCGTTCATCTTGCGGTTGACGCCGCGCAGGCAGGAGTAGTGCAGCTGCATTACCACGTTGTGCTTGTGGTAGAGCTTGCCCATGTGGATCAGCAGGGCGGTCTGGTACTTCTCGGCCTCCTCCACGGTGACGGCTTCGCCGGCCATGGCCTTCTTGTAGATGGCGTCCACTTCCTCGATGGAAGCCTCACGGTAGGGCACGTAGTCCAGGCCGTGGTCCGCTGCGCGGCAGCCCATCTTGACGAAGAACTCCAGCCGCTCAGTCAGAGCGTCCATGACGCAGTGGATGCAGGCCAGCTTCTCCTTGCCGACGCTGGCAGCCAGCTTGCCCATATACTCCACAAAGCCGGGCTTGTTGATGTTGACGGCCTTGTCGGGACGGAAGGAAGGAGCCACGGTGAACTTGATGGTGGGATCGTTCTTGATCTTCTCGTGCCACTCCAGGCTGTCGATGGGATCGTCGGTGGTGCCGATGAAGGCCACGTTGGACTGCTCGATTAGGCCGCGGACGGTCAGCTTGGGATCGTTCTGCAGCTTCTCGTTGCACAGGTTCCAGACTTCCTCGGCGGTGTCGCCGTTCAGGACGCCCTCATAGCCGAAGTATTTCCGCAGCTCCAGGTTGGTCCAGTGATACATGGGGTTGCCGATGGCCATGGGCAGGGCCTCGGCGAACTTCTGGAAGCGCTCACGGTCCGACTTGGAACCGGTAATGTACTCCTCGGGCACGCCGTTGGAACGCATCACGCGCCACTTGTAGTGGTCGCCGGCCAGGCTGCCATCGGGCTGCCGGCCGCCCAGCCAAACCTGGGTGATGTTCTCAAACTTGCGGTTCTCATAAATTTCCCGGGGGGAAATGTGGCAGTGATAGTCGCAGATGGGCATATCCGCCGCATAGGTGTGGTACAGGTGCTGTGCGGTGGGAGACTGAAGCATGAAGTCTTTATCCATAAATGCTTTCATGGTTTTATTACTCCTTTTTTCGCTAGGTTCCAGCGTGTTCAATGGATCGTCTGCGCCAGGGCAGAGTTTCACTTAGTTATAGTATACCTTAAATGGGGCATTGTATACAACTGAAAAACTGCTGAATTTTGATAGAATTCCTTGTGTAAACCGCTGGAATTTGTGGATGGGGCCTGTTTTGGCCGGAAAACCCAAAAGAAACACTTGACTTCTTTGTATACAAGATCTTAAAATAGAAGAAGAAATCCGGCGGGAGCGGTCCTGCCGGCGCTGGAAGAGTGAACGTGTAAAGGAGAGCATGAGATGGAAACTTTGAATTATAAGGTTCTGGCCCAGACTGGCTACAATGGGTACATCCTGAAGGATGCCCCCATCAAGGTGATGCAGTTCGGCGAGGGCAATTTCCTGCGGGCTTTTGTGGATTATTTCTTTGACGTGGCCAATGAGAAGGCCGGCTGGAACGGCAAGGTGAGCCTGGTGCAGCCCATCGGCAACTTCCCCCAGATGGCCGACTGGATCAACGAGCAGGAGGGCCTGTATACCCTGTACCTGCGCGGCAGCGAGAAGGGCCAGAAGGTGGACGACAAGCGGGTGATTTCCTGCGTGGCCAACTGCGTGTGCCCCTACAGCGAGGGCAAGTGGGCCGAGGTTCTGGCTCTGGCCGCCAGCCCCGATCTGGAGATCATTGCATCCAACACCACCGAGGCCGGCATCGCCTACACCAAGGGCGACAGCGAGTTTGACCAGGTGCCTCCCAACAGCTTCCCCGCCAAGCTGACCCGCGTGCTGTACGAGCGCTACAAGGCCTTTAACGGCGCCGCCGACAAGGGCCTGATCATCCTCTCCTGCGAGCTGATCGACAACAACGGCAAGGAGCTGCAGAAGTGCTGCAACAACTACGCCGCCGACTGGGGCCTGGATCAGGCCTTCATCGACTGGATGAACACCGCCAACACCTTCTGCTCCACCCTGGTGGACCGCATCGTCCCGGGCCGCATCCGCGATCCTCAGGAGATGGCTGCCATCGAGGAGGCCAACGGCTACCACGATCAGGTTCTGGACGTGGGCGAAGTGTTCGGCGTCTGGGTCATCGAGGGTCCGGCCTGGCTGGAGGGCAAGCTGCCGTTCAAGAAGGCCGGCGTCAACGTCATGGTGGTGCCTGACGTCACCCCCTACAAGAAGCGCAAGGTCCGCATCCTGAACGGCGCCCACACCGGCTTTGTTCTGGGCGCATATCTGGCCGGCTACGACATCGTCCGCGACTGCATGCACAACGACACCATCCGCGAGTTCATGAACAAGATGCTGTATGAGGAAGTTATCCCCACTCTGCCTCTGGACAAGGACGACCTGATGGCCTTTGCCGCCGCCGTGCAGGACCGCTTCAACAACCCCTTCATCAACCACGAGCTGATGAGCATCTCTCTGAACTCTACCTCCAAGTGGAAGGCCCGCAACATGCCTTCCTTCCTGGAGTACATCAAGGAGAAGAACGAGCTGCCCAAGTGCCTGACCATGAGCCTGGCCGCTTACATTGCCTTCTACTCCAGCGACATCCAGGAGCGCACCGCCGACGGCCTGATCTGCAAGCGCCCCGCCGGCAACACCTACAAGATCCAGGATGACGCCTGGGCTCTGGACTTCTACTACGCACACAAGGACGACTCCGCCGCCGATCTGGTCCATGCTGTTCTGACCAACACCCAGATGTGGGATCAGGACCTGACCGCCATCCCCGGCGTGGAGGCCGCTGTCCTGGCCGATCTGGAACTGATCCGCAGCCAGGGCGCCGAGGCCGCTTACAAGAGCTGCCTGTAAGACCCGATTCAGGGTGTCTGTGACAGACCCGACGCCTCTCCTGTGAGGCGCGCCGGCACACCCGACCCATCCGCCGGCGGGGGAATGCCCCGCCGGCTTTTTTGATAAGACAAGGAGAACTGCAACTATGGCGCAGGTTATTCATATCAGCCCCATCGACAACGTGGTGGTGGCGCTGCATCCCATCGCCAAGGGCCAGACGGTGGAAGCCGACGGCCTGTCGGTGACCGCTCTGGAGGACATTCCCCAGGGCCACAAGATGGCAGTGAAGCCCATCCGGGCAGGTGAGGACGTCATCAAGTACGGTTTCCCCATCGGCCACGCCACCGAGGACGCCCAGCCCGGCCGCTGGATGCACACCCATAATGTCAAGACCAACCTGTCGGGCGAGGTGGAGTACAGCTACAACCCCGCCTGCGACCTGGCCCCGCTGCCCCATGTGGAGCCCGAGACCTTTATGGGATTCCGCCGCAAGGACGGCCGCGCCGCCATCCGCAATGAAATCTGGATCATCCCGGTGGTGGGCTGCGTCAACGAAAACGCCAAGAAGATGGTGCAGGACAACCAGGATCTGGTCACCGGCAGCATCGAGGGCCTGTACACCTTCCCGCATCCCTTCGGCTGCAGCCAGACCGGCCACGACCACGCCCAGACCCGCAAGCTGCTGGCCGCTCTGGTGCGCCATCCCAACGCCGCCGGCGTGCTGGTGCTGCACCTGGGCTGTGAGAACATCCAGCCCGACCAGTTCAAGGCCGAGCTGGGCGAGTACGACCCCGACCGCGTCAAGTTCCTGGTCTGCCAGGACGTGGAGGACGAGTTCGCCGCCGCCCGCAAGCTGCTGGAAGAGCTGGCCGACTACGCCCGCCAGTTTGAGCGCCAGCCCATCCCGGTGTCGGAGCTGGTGGTGGGCATGAAGTGCGGCGGCTCGGACGGCCTGTCCGGCATCACCGCCAACCCCACCATTGGCCGGTTCTCGGATATGCTGGGCCAGCGTGGCGGTTCCACCGTCCTGACCGAGGTGCCCGAGATGTTCGGCGCTGAGGGCTTCCTGATGAACCGCTGCATCAACCGCGACGTCTTTGTCAAGGCCGAGCAGATGCTCAACGGCTTCAAGAATTACTTCATCAGCCACAACGAGGTGGTCTACGACAACCCCTCTCCGGGCAACAAGCAGGGCGGCATCACCACCCTGGAGGACAAGAGCTGCGGCTGTGTCCAGAAGGGCGGCACCGCCCCCATTATGGACGTCATCGGCTACGGCGACCCCGTGGTCACCAAGGGCCTGAACATGCTGTACGGCCCCGGCAATGACCTGGTGTCGGCCACCGCCATGACCGCCGCCGGCGCGCATATGATTCTGTTCTCCACCGGCCGCGGCACCCCCTTCTCGGCGCCGGCTCCCACCCTGAAGCTGTCCACCAACACCCCGTTGGCAGAGAAAAAGCCGGGCTGGATCGATTTCAACGCCGGCGTCATCGCCGACGGCAAAAAGACCATCGACGAGACCGCTCAGGACCTGCTGCAGCTGGTGATTGATACCGCCAGCGGCAAGCAGACCAAGGCCGAAATCAACGGGTTCCGGGATATCTCCATCTTCAAGGACGGCGTCGTCCTGTAAAAGCACAGAAAAGGGCCATGCTGAAAAAATCGGCATGGCCCTTTGGCGCAAAATCTGGTACAATAAAGGCAACACAGACCGGCGGGCAGACCGCCCGCAGCACTTGACAGGAGGTATATGCTATGAATCAGATTACCACCCGCTACATCACCGAAGGGGACGCCTGCTACGAGCAGTATGTCATCACCGATTCGGCTGCCAAGACCGAGCTGGTCATCACCCCGGAGCGGGGCGGCATGATCACCGGGTTCTCCCTGGAGGGGGACGAATACATCTGGATTCGTCGGCCCAATTTCAGCGAGTGCAACCGGCCCCGTTTTGCGGTGCCCATCCTGTTCCCCAGCTGCTCCAACCCGGACAACGGCGTCCACATTTTTGACGGCAAGGCCTATCCCATGGAGACCCACGGCCTGGCCGACCTGTGCCCCTGGCAGGTGGACAGCGTAGGCCCCGACGGCGTCACCCTGATGCTGCAGTCCAGCCCGCTGACCAAGTTCCTGTATCCCTTTGACTTCACCCTGATGGTGACCTACAATCTGGACGGCAACACCGCTTCCATCGACCTGACCGTCATCAACGACGGCGAGCAGCCCATGCCTTTCAGCTTTGGCTATCATCCCTATTTTGTGGCCAGCGCTCTGGAAAACGTGGACTTTGACATCCGCTGCGCCACCTGTTCTGAGGATGCCAAGGGCGAGCAGCCCGCCGCACCCGAGAAGATCTCCCTGACCCGGAAGCCCGGCGCCGACAACAGCATCCGGCTGCTGACCGGCGTGGAGTTCCCCATGTCCTTCACCGACAAGGGCAACGGACACAAGGTGACGGTGGATGCCGACGAGAGCTTTACCAACGGTGTGCTGTGGCAGCAGGATGCTGAGAACTTTGTCTGCATGGAGCCCTGGAACGGCTGGGCCAACAGCGTCAACGAGGAGGGCAAGCACGAAGTGCTGGAGCCCGACGAGGCCATGACCAGCACCTGGACCATCACCATCGAAAAGGTCTAACTTCCCGCTTTTTCGAGAAAAAGCTTGGCAGCGGCGGCGACCGCATCCAGTGGATGAAACAGGGAGCCGCCGCTGGCGCAGCGCTCCAATTTTCACAAGGGCATTCATGCCCGCAGAGAAAATTGGCTAAGCGCAAGAGGGCTTTACCTGGTACCGCAAACTGCTGTAGTCTTCCCAAGGCCCAGCCGGCGGCAAGGTTTCAGCCGCTTTAGAAGGTTCCCGGCCTGCGGCCCGCTTCGATTACGGGCTGCTTAAAAGGGAGATTGCATGAAAGGTTTGAGGAAAGCTTGCAGCAAGCAGGCTTTAATCCCATTTTGACTGGTATCGGGCGGCTCATCATCGGTTTTCCGTCGATGCGCTCAGCAAACCCATAAAATACGACAACCCCCGCCTCATGTAAGGCGAGGGTTGTTGTTTTATACAGGGGAACAGTCGGATAAAGTAAAATCGAATGATACCGGAATGCAGCATGGTGCAAAGGCTGAAGCCCGGCGCTCTGCCAACAGGAGAGAGAAAAAATCCTTTGGCCGGACTGTGCCAACATACACCCATACACCAAAGCCCTGGAAATAACCTGCAAATAAAAAATCCCTGCCCCAAACAGGAGCAGGGATTTGGTGTTCATGGCGCTTTTCTGTGTACCGGAACCATGGACTCTAATGTTAGGCTTTGGCCGCACCAGATCGTCAAAATCAGGCTATGCCGGAACTTTGCATCGTACCGGGCCGCAGGCCCAAGCGCCGGGAGCGAGCCAAAGCGTAAAGGCCCCGTGGAACCGCCGGAGACCCGGAAACTGTATGGTACACAGTAAAAGTCTTTTGCTTACTTTTCTTCCAGAAAAGTAAGTTAGCCGGGCTGACGGCCGAGGTAGGCGAGGATGCCGCCGTCGGCGTAGAGGATCTGGCCGTTGACGAAGTCGGAGGCGTGGGAGGCCAGGAATACACAGGGACCTACCATGTCCTCGGCTTCGCCCCAGCGTCCGGCCGGGGTCTTGGACAGGATGAACTGGTCAAAGGGATGACGGCTGCCGTCCGGCTGACGCTCGCGCAGGGGCGCGGTCTGGGGAGTAGCAATGTAGCCGGGTCCCATGCCGTTGCACTGGATGTTGTACTCGCCAAACTCCGAGGCAATGTTCTTGGTCAGCATCTTCAGACCGCCCTTGGCTGCCGCATAACCCGACACCGTCTCACGGCCCAGCTCGCTCATCATGGAGCAGATGTTGATGATCTTGCCGGCACGCTTTTCGATCATGTCCGGCAGCACCGCCTTGGAACAGTTGAAGGCGCCCACCACATGGACGTTCAGCACCTTCTGGAAATCCTCGGTGCTGGTTTCCAGCATGGGCTTGCGCTGGATGATGCCGGCGTTGTTCACCAGAATGTCCACCGGGCCCACATCCTGCTTGATCTGGGCTACCATGGCCTGGACGGCCTCCCAGTCGGTGACGTCCGCAACATAGCCGTGGGCGTCGATGCCGGCCTCTTTGTAGGCCGCCATGCCCTTTTCATAGCTGGACTGGGACGAGCAGTTGAAGCAGACCGTGGCCCCGCAGCGGGCCATCCCTTCGGCGATCGAAAAGCCGATGCCATGGGCGCCGCCCGTGATCAGCGCCACTTTGCCGCTCAGGTCAAATGCAGAAAGTTCCATGGGGAAAAGCTCCTTTCTTTCCAGAGGTGCGTTGTATCCTTCGATGTATACTAGGCAAAAATTTAACAAGAAAGACCCCGTACCCGGCGTGCACCGGATACGGGGCCTTGTGGCATAACGTTACAAGCCCGGTCTGCCCGGAGCTGGCAGTTTAGCGCAGGTCGGTGGTGGCGATGTTGTCCATGTCGTCAAACTCCATGTTCTCGCCGCCCATCGCCCAGATGAAGGTGTAGTTGGAGGTGCCCACGCCGCTGTGGATGCTCCACGACGGGCTGATGACCGCATCCTCATTGTGCATGACGATGTGGCGGGTCTGGGTGGGCTCACCGCACATGTGGAAGACCACCTGTCCCTCGGGCAGCTCGAAATAGGTGTAGATCTCCATCCGGCGCTCGTGGGTGTGGCTGGGCATGGTGTTCCAGTTGGACCCCGGCTCAAGCTCGGTCATGCCCATGCTGAGCTGGCAGGTCTTGAGGACGTCGGGGTGGATGAACTGGTTGATGGTCCGCTTGTTGCAGGTCTCCACGCTGCCCAGAGGCCGATGGTTGGCATCGGCCATCTTGATCAGGCGGGTCTCATAGGCGCAGTGGGCCGGGGCCGACACCATATAGAACTTGGCGGGGCAGGAGGGATCAGCCGAAGCGAAGGTGACCTCCTTGGTGCCCTGGGTGATATACAGGCAGTCCTTGTAGCCCAGCTCGTACCGGACGCCGTCGGCGACGACGATGCCGGTGGAACCCTTGCCGATGTTGAACATGCCGATCTCACGCCGCTCCAGGAAATAGTGGGTGCCGAAGTTGGCCCAGATGTCGATGCCCTTGTCGATGGACACCACTTCATGAACCGGCATGCAGCCTAGGGTGACCATGCGGTCCACATGGCTGTAGACGGCCACCACTTCATCGGCCTTGTACAGGCCGGTGATGAGCATTTCGTCCCGCATTTCCTCGGTGGTGTAGCGCTTGAAATCTTTCTGGTTGCAGGAATAACGGATATCCATGTGACAGCCTCCCGTGCAGCCGCTTTTTAGCGCTGGATACGGCCCGAGCCGTCGCCGCCGGCCAGCTTCTCCACCTCGGAGACGGTGACCATGTTGTAGTCGCCCTCGATGGAGTGCTTCAGAGCGGAAGCAGCCACGGCGAACTCAACAGCGTCCTGGGTGCTCTTGCCGTTCAGCAGGGCGTAGATCAGGCCGCCGCCGAAGGAGTCGCCGCCGCCGACGCGGTCGATGATGCGCAGCTCGTACTTCTTGGAGAAGCAGTACTCGTTGGAAGCAGCGTCGTACAGCATGGCGCTCCAGCCGTTGTCGGAAGCGCTGTGGCTCTCACGCAGGGTGATGGCGACCTTCTCGAAGTGGAACTTGTCAGCCAGCTGCTTGGCAACGCTCTTGTAGCCCTCGTGGTTCAGGGTGCCGCCGTAGATGTCGGTAGCCTCAGCCTCGATGCCGAAGACGTCCTTTGCGTCCTCCTCGTTGGAGATGCAGACGTCCACGTACTGGCACAGGTCGGTCATGGCGGCGCGGGCCTGCTCACGGGTCCACAGCTTGCCGCGGTAGTTCAGGTCGCAGCTGATCTTGACGCCGGCAGCCTTGGCAGCCTTGCAGGCCTGACGGCAGATCTCGACGACGTTCTCGCCCAGAGCCGGGGTGATACCGGTGAAGTGGAACCAATCCACGCCCTGGAAGATCTTCTCCCAGTCGAAGTCGGAGGGCTGAGCCAGCTGGATTGCGCTGTTGGCGCGGTCGTAGATGCAGACCGAGCCGCGCTGGGAAGCGCCCTTCTCATTGTAGTAGATGCCCACACGGTCGCCGCCGCGGACGATCATGCTGGTGTCAACGCCGTAACGGCGCAGGCTGTTGACGGCGCACTGGCCGATGGCGTGTGCGGGCAGCTTGGTGACGAAAGCGGCGTCCACGCCGTAGTTGGCCAGCGAGACGGCAACGTTTGCCTCACCGCCGCCGAACGTGAACTCCAGGTTGCTGGCCTGGACAAAGCGCTCGTAGTTGAACGGCTGCAGACGGACCATCAGTTCGCCAAAGGTAACAACTTTCATTGTGATATTCTCCTTCAATGTTATGATTCAGTGTGGGTAGACTTCAAACAACCCGCCGCAGGGCGGATGTCCCGCGGCGGGGTATGGCATGGAAAAAATGGATCAGGCCTTGACCAGGTGGATGGCGAAGCCGCCGATCTCGTCTGCCATGTAGCAGGACATGGTCTTGCCGTCCTTGACGCCCTTGGACTCCAGGTCAAACTTGACGCCGCGGCGGCTCAAGTGATAGATGGCGCGATCGACGTTGTTGCAGCCGATGGCGATGTGGCCGTTCTTGCCGCGGCCGGGCTTCTTCATGATCTCGAACTCCTTGTTGCCCACGAAGATGCTGGAGTTGCCCGGGGTGACCTTCATGTTCAGCAGGGAAGCCAGAGCGTTGGCGGTAGCCTTGGCCTCGTCCTCGTTCTCGGTGTTGATGCCGATGTGGACCAGACGCAGGCCCAGCATGGTGTCAACGGCCTCCTTGCACATGGCGGTGATCTTGTCCCAATCCTTGGCCTTGATCACGTCGTTCTTGCACATCCAGGTGCCGCCCACGGCGATGATCTGATCGTAGTTCAGATAATCGTTGACGTTCTTGGCGTTGACGCCGCCGGTGCACATCCACTTGGCGCTCTTGAGGGCTGCGCCGATGTTCTTCAGCATGGCGACGCCGCCGTTGGCCTCAGCGGGGAAGAACTTGATGGCCTCGCAGCCCAGGTTCATGGCCTGCTGCATCTCGCCGGCGGTGGAGGTGCCGGGCATAGCCACGCAGCCGCGCTCGATGACGTGCTTGGTGACAGCGGGATCAAAGCCGGGGGCAACCACGAAGGAAGCGCCGGCGTCGATGGCGCGGTCAGCCTGATCGATGGTCAGGACGGTGCCGGCGCCCAGCAGCATCTCGGGCATCTCCTTGTGGATCAGCTTGATGCACTCCTCAGCGCAGGCGGTGCGGAAGGTAACTTCAGCTGCGGGCAGGCCGCCGTCGGCCAGGGCCTTGCACAGAGGCAGGGCTTCGTCCACGCTGTTGAAGGCGATAACGGGCACAATGCCTATTTCATAAATTTTCTCAGCAATAGGATTCATAAACGCATTCTCCTTTACTTTCAGGCTTTGCGCAGTATGACCATGGCCACAGACAAAGCTTGTCCAGGCACACTGTTGTATAATACTAGTATAAACCAAGCGGGGCCGTTTGGTAATACTCACAAAGCACAATGTTTGCAGGGGTAACTTGTATACATTGCATAAAACCGACCAGAAACAGGCTCTCAGGCGCCGGTCAGGCCCAGCCGATCCAGCAGTTCGGCCACGCCGTCGTGGTTGCAGTCCTGTTCCGAGACGATGTCTGCCAGGGCTTGGATGGAGGGCATCCCGTTGGCCATGACGGCGGCGACGCCGGCGGCTTCCAGCATCCGGCGGTCGTTTTCGCTGTCGCCGATGGCCAGCACGCCCTCCCGGGGGATCCCCAGATGGGCGGCCAGCGCCAGCAGGGCCGAGCCCTTGTTGACGCCGGCGGCGGTGGCCTCGATGTTGTCGGGGGAGCCCTGGGTGGCTTCTACGCCGGGAATGGCGGCCAGAAGGGGCAGGGCGGCCTCGGCTTCCTCGCGGGAGGAGAAGAACATGCAGAACTTCTCGATATCTCCGGCGTGGGCTTCAAAATAGGGGTGAAGGTCGGGCAGGACGGTGAACCGTCCGTCGTCGGCCTGTTTGGCCTCGGTGGAGAGGAGCCGGGCGATCCGGGCTTTGGACCAGGCGATGCCGGCGGGGGTCTTGAGGCTCCGTCCGTCGGCAAAGAGGGTCAGGTCCCCGTCGAACCGGTCCAGCAGCTGAAAGACAGCCCGGGCGGTGTCTGCGGGCAGGGGATTGTAGATCAGACGGGTCGGCTGGGTCACCGGCTCGGGGCCGGGCTCGCCGTACCGGCTGCGGACGGCCGCCAGAGGCTGGTCCCCCAGATCCCAGACGGCGGCGCCGTTGGAGGTGATGGCGTACCGCACCCCGGGGATGGAGGCCACCACCCGCGGCAGGGAGGACAATCCCCGGCCGGTGGCGGGCAGAACCGCCACGCCCCGGTTCATGGCCTGCTGCAGGGCCTCCAAAGTGCGGGGAGAGACCTGGCTGGCGCGGTTCAGCAGGGTGCCGTCCAGGTCCAGCGCTGCCATTTGAATGGATGGTTTGTTCATAGAGTTTTGGTGTTGTCCTCCAGTACAAAGGTTTCGATGGCCAGAGCTGCGCCGTCTTCGTTGTTGGAGGCGGTGATGTGGTTGGCGGCGGCCTTCACGTCGGGGAAGGCGTTGCCCATGGCCACGCCCAGGCCGGCAGCCCGGATCATGCCGATGTCGTTGCCGCCGTCTCCCATGGCCATCAGGGAGGAGACCGGCAGTTTCAGCAGCTCCGCCAGGGCCATCAGTCCGGTTCCCTTGTCCACCCCGGCGGCGTTGATCTCCATGTTCAGGGGCAGGCTGGACACCACGTTGACCCCCAGAGCCTCCACGGCGGCCCAGGCCTTCTGGCGCTCCGCATCATCCACAAAGAAGATGGTGAGCTTTTCCAGGCCCCGCTCCTGCTGGGTGATAAAGGCCCGCAGGTCGGGCAGGGTCTTGCGGGTGTTCAGGACGTAGGCCCGCAGGTTGTCGGGGACAAAGCGAACCGCCGCGGCCCGGTTGGCCTCGGTGGTGTAGCCCTGGCCGTCCTGGAACAGATCCACCAGGCAGTCGTACTGCATCAGCACGTCGTAGGCCGCCAGGGCCTTGTCTCTGGGGATGTACAGCTCCTGGATGGGCTGGCCGGTGGCCAGGTCCATGGTCCGGGCGCCGTTGGCGGTGATGGCATAGTGCACCCCCTTGATGGCCAGGAGGTCGGCGGGCAGACCCGCCACGGTGCGGCCGGTGGCCGGCACAATCTCCACGCCCCGGTCCGAAGCGGCTTCCAGGGCCGCCCGGGTGCGGGGCGTCATCTCTTTCTGATCGTTCAGGAGGGTGCCGTCCAGATCGACCGTAATCAGGCGAATGGGTGAAGTATACATTACAGAACCTCAAACTGTCAAGCATGCAATCGGGGCCGGGGGCCGGAAGGGCCCGCCCGGCCGGTTTCCTGTGGGAACGACGTAAAAAGACACGTTCCATTCTTATTTTACTGTACTTTGTCTATTTGCGCAAGGGCAGGGGATGTGTTACAATAACAAAGTATGGCATCCGGCGGGTCAAGTTTGGGCCCGCCGTAAAATGTCCGTAAAAAGCAAGAAAAGTGAACGGTTGTAAGGAGAATATACAAATCATGCTGAACGTTTTAAGGCTGCGGCCTCATCTCTGGTTCCAGCTGTATTGGGTGATTTACCTGGTCTGGTTTTTCGCCCTGGACTGGACCATCACCGACCCCACCTACATCATCCACAGCCCCATCGATGATATGATCCCCTTTTGTGAGTGGTTTATCTTTCCCTATTGCAGCTGGTTCGGACTGCTGGTAGGGGTCACCGCCCTGCTGTGGTGGTACGATACCCCGGCCTACGACAAACTCTGCCTGATGATGTTTTCGGGGATGACCTTCTGTCTGATCCTCTACATGATCCTGCCCAACGGGGTGGACCTGCGGCCCACCTTGGAGCAGGTGGGCCGGGACAACATCGCCATGGACATCATGCAGCTGATCTGGAAGGCCGACGCCTCCAACAATGTCTGCCCCTCCATCCACTGCCAGAGCTCGGCCTGCATGGCGCTGGCCTTTTCCAAGAGCAAACTGGCGCAGAATCACCCCGGGCGCAAGGTGATCGCCTTCGGCTGGGCGGCATTGATCTGCCTGTCCACCATGTTCACCAAACAGCACTCCATCATCGACGTGGTCTGCGGTCTGGCGGTGGCGGCGGTGTGGTACTGGCCCCTGTACCGGCGGGGAAACCGCACGCAGCACAAAGCGCTTTCCTGAGGCGGAGGTTTTGGGTTTTTTGTAACCCTCTTGTAAAATTAATTTGATAAAGTTTGAACAAATGGTGCATTGACGCGGATGCAGCTTCCGTCTACAATGGTACTGGGATTTTAAAGAGGAAAGACAAGAAACGCAAGATCATGAAAACAAAAACGTCGAAGGACGAAAGGCAGGAAAGGAGGTGCGCCGTATGGCAGCATCCAGCGCACGAGAAGCAGCGTACCAGACGCTGTGGGGCAGGATCGTCACCATGGAGCTCAAGCCCGGCGACCCGCTCAACGATCGACAACTGGCTGAGGAAATGGGGATCAGCCGCACACCGGTGCGGGAAGCCCTCATTATGCTGAACATCGCGCACATGGTCACCATTAAACCCCAGAGCGGCACCTATGTGGCCCCCATCGACCTCAAGCTGATGCGGCTGGAACAGTTCGCCCGCTTCACCCTGGAAAAAGAGATGCTGTTCCACGTGTACAAGCACTGCAAACCGGAACACATCGCGGCCTACCGCGCCAGCATCCAGGAATACGAACAGGCCGCCGCGGCCCCCGACAGCCCTCTGAAGAACAGCCATATGCTGGAGATTGACAACAAGTTCCACCGGTTGTCCTTTGAGTTCTGCGGGATGGAGGAGCACTTCGACCACATGCTCTCCACCTTCAAGCACATTGAACGGCTGCGCCTGTTCAGCCTGATGCTGGGGGAGAACGCCTCGGTGCCCATCCAGCACGGCCGGATCGTGGACGCCCTGGAAAACGGCACCCCTGAGGCCCTGGAACAGGCCCTGCGGGATCATCTGCAGCGGTACAAGGCCTCGGTGGAGGAGGCCCGCCGCAGCCATCCGGACTATTTCATCGAGGGCTGAGAGGCCCTGAAAACCAAAAAAGACGCCGCCGCAAAAAAGAAAGTTTTTCCTTTCTTGGATGACGTTTTTACAACAAAATAGTAAAATAAACCGTGAGAAACGTAAAATTTTTCTCACGGTTTTTTGTATTTGGGAACAATTCACAAAAAGCCCTCCAAAAGAATGGAGGGTTTACCACTTGCCAAAACACGATTGATATACTAGAATGGAAACAACAAGATGCCGCGCTGCGCCCTGCGCAGGGCTGCTGCGCATCAATCCAGCAAAAAGGAGAGAAGACTATGCCAATGCAAATGGGTTTCCGTTGGTACGGCGAAGGCAACGATAAGATCAAGCTGTCCGACATCAAGCAGATTCCCGGTGTGACCAGCATCGTGTGGGCCCTCCACAACAAGATGCCCGGTGAAGTGTGGGAAGTGGAAGAAATCGCCGAGGTGCACAAGCAGCTCGAGCCCTATGGCTTCAACATGGACGTGGTGGAGTCGGTCAACGTTCACGACGACATCAAGATCGGCCTGCCCACCCGTGACGGCTATATCGCCAACTATATCCAGACCATCCGCAATCTGTCCAAATTCGGCGTGAAGGTGATCTGCTACAACTTCATGCCCATCTTTGACTGGACCCGCACCGACCTGTTCCACCCGGTGGGCGACGGCTCCACCGCCCTGTACTATCAGAAGGACATGATCCAGAGCGATTACAAGGCGATGGCCGACTATATCATGAGCTTCACCGAGAAGTACAACATGACCTTCCCCGGCTGGGAGCCGGAGCGGATGGCCAAGCTGGACGAGCTGTTCAAGGCCTACGCCCCCGTCACCAAGGAGAAGCTGTGGGAGAACCTGAAGTACTTCCTGGAGGCCCTGATGCCGGTCTGCCACGAGTGCGACATCAAGATGGCTATCCACATGGACGATCCCCCCTGGGATATCTTCGGTCTGCCCCGCCTGCTGACCAGCGCCGAGAACATCGACCGGTTCCTGTCCATGGTGGATGATCCCTACAACTGCCTGACCCTGTGCTCGGGCAGCCTGAACGCCGACCCCAACAACAACGTGGCCGACGTCATCCGCAAGCACTGCGACCGCATCGCCTTTGCCCACATCCGCAACGTCAAGCACTTCGAGAACGGCGACTTCTCGGAGGCCAGCCACCGCGACTGTGACGGCGACACCCATATTCTGGAGATCCTGAAGGCCTACCACGACTGCCACTACGAGGGCTACATCCGCCCCGACCACGGCCGTCACCTGTGGGGCGAGGGTCCCGGCAATGTCCGTCCCGGCTATGGTCTGTATGACCGCGCCCTGGGCATCATGTATATGTGGGGCGTCTGGGATATGCTGGACAAGCTGGACGCCGAGAACAAGTAAGTTCCGCCGGTCCTGAACTATGAAAGGGAGCATGGATTCATGAAATTAACCGATATTGAGCACGGCCCCGTAAGCTCCGCCTGGGCGGAGAAGGGCTATCAGCTGCCCAAGTTTGACCGCGAGGCCGTCAAGGCCAAGACCGCTGCCGAGCCCACCTGGGTTCACTTCGGCGCAGGCAACATCTTCCGGGCCTTCCCAGCTGCCATCCTGCAGCAGGTGCTGGACTCCGGCAAGTATGACCGCGGCGTCATCGTGGCCGAGAGCTTCGACTATGAGATCATCGACAAGGCATACCGCCCCTACGACAACCTGAGCCTGCTGGTCTGCCTGCAGTCCACCGGCACCATCGAGAAGAAGGTCGTGGGCGCTGTCACCGAGAGCCTGAAGGCCGATCCTCAGTTCACCGAGGACTGGGCCCGCCTGGTGGAGATCTTCACCGCACCCAGCCTGCAGATGGTGTCCTTCACCATCACCGAGAAGGGCTACGGCTTCTCGCCCGCCGACCTGGAGAAGGGCATGAACGCACAGTTCGCCATGGGCAAGGTCACCGCTCTGCTGTATGAGCGCTACAAGGCCGGCGCCCTGCCTGTCACCCTCCAGAGCATGGACAACTGCTCGCACAACGGCGACAAGGTCAAGGCCGGCGTCATGGCTTACGCTGAGAAGTGGGCCGAGATGGGCCTGGTTCCCGCCGGCTTCGTGGAGTACGTCAAGGATGAGAGCAAGGTCTCCTATCCCTGGAGCATGATCGACAAGATCACCCCGCGCCCCGACGCCAAGGTCCAGAAGATGCTGGAAGACGACGGCTTCGAGGACAACTACACCATCGTCACCGAGCGCCACACCTTCACCGCTCCCTTTGTCAACGCAGAGGAGACCGAGTACCTGGTCATCGAGGACAAGTACACCAACGGCCGTCCCCCGCTGGAGCTGGGCGGCGTCATGTACGCTGACCGCGAGACCGTGGACAAGGTCGAGAAGATGAAGGTCTGCACCTGCCTGAACCCGCTGCACACCGCCATGTCCATCTATGGCTGCCTGCTGGGCTATACCCTCATCAGCGCCGAGATGGCCGACGAGGATATCCGCGGTCTCATCACCAAGATGGGCTACATCGAGGCTATGCCGGTGGTTGTGGACCCGGGTGTCCTGAAGCCCACCGACTTCATCGACGCAGTTCTGAACCGCCGTCTGCCCAACCCCTTCATGCCCGACGCACCCCAGCGCATCGCCACCGATACCTCCCAGAAGCTGTCCATCCGCTTCGGTGAGACCATCAAGGCCTATCAGGCCCGCGGCCTCGATATGAACAACCTGGTCCTGGTCCCGCTGGTTCTGGCTGGCTATGCCCGCTACATCCGCGGCATCGACGACGAGGGCAAGGCCTTTGAGCCGTCTCCCGATCCGCTGCTGGCTGAGCTGAGCGCCATCGTGGCTGACCTGGAGGTCAAGGAAGGTCCCCAGGACTTCAGCTGCCTGAAGGCTCTCTACAGCCGCAAGGACGTCTTTGGCGTCGACCTGTACGAGGCCGGCCTGGGCGAGAAGATCGAGGGCATGGTGGCCGAGCTGTACGCTGGCCCCGGCGCTGTCCGCAAGACCCTGCACAAGTACGTTTCGGCCCGCTGATTCGTACCCGCTTTCAAAATACCGCACCCGGCGGCCCGGTCTGAGATAGACGGGCCCTGACCCCGGGCAAGCTGGCTATTTCCGCCCCGCGCTGCGTTTGCTTTGCCGCAGTGCGGGGCTTTTTGTACCTTCTTGTCTTTTTTATAGGATTTTATGTACTTGGGATACAACATGGCCTCCGCGCCTTGACATCCCACCAAGTGGGCGGTATCATAAAGAAAAGGGCGGCGCACCCAGCACCGCCTACACAGACGGTGCAGGCGGCTCCTGCACCGTGACAGGAGGTTATAAAAATGTCTGTCTGTACTGCAAAATCCTTTGACCTGACCGGCAAAGTGGCTCTGATCACCGGCGCATCCTACGGCATCGGTTTCGCCATCGCTACCGCTATGGCCAACTGCGGCGCCACCATCGTGTTCAACGACATCAAGCAGGAGCTGGTGGACAAGGGCCTGGCTTCCTACAAGGAGGCCGGCATCAACGCTCACGGCTACGTCTGCGACGTCACCAATGAGAACGCCGTCAACGAGATGGTGAAGAAGATCACCGAGGAAGTGGGCCACATCAACATTCTGGTGAACAACGCCGGCATCATCAAGCGCATCCCCATGTGCGACATGACCGCTGAGCAGTTCCGCCAGGTCATCGACGTGGACCTGAACGCTCCCTTCATCGTGTCCAAGGCTGTGATCCCCGACATGATCGCTCAGGGCGGCGGCAAGATCATCAACATCTGCTCCATGATGAGCGAGCTGGGCCGCGAGACCGTCTCGGCCTACGCAGCAGCCAAGGGCGGCCTGAAGATGCTGACCAAGAACATTGCCTCCGAGTACGGCGCTTACAACATCCAGTGCAACGGCATCGGACCCGGCTACATCGCCACTCCGCA